>DASVOY010000315.1:0-3083 GCA_036383115.1 Allostellaceae bacterium | reverse complement strand
AAGACGCCGATCGGCGTCACCTATGACAGCGGCGACTTCCCGGCGGTCTTCGACGAGGCGCTGCATCTTGCCGATGCCGCCGGCTTCACCGCCCGCCGCATGCGGTCGCAAGCGGCGGGCAAGCGGCGCGGGCTCGGCATCTCCTGCTTCCTCGAGCATGCCGGCGGCGCGCCGATGGAGGGCGCGGCGCTGGTCTTTCCCGGTGATGGCACCGTCGCCGTCGATCTCGCCGTGGGGCCGACCGGGCAGGGGCATGCGACGATCTTTCGTCGATTGGTCGCCGAGCGCCTCGGCATTCCCGAGGCGCAGATCGTCATGCGCACCGGCGACACGCGCCTCGCCGTCGAGGGCAGCGGCACGGTCGCTTCGCGCGGCACCATGACCTCGGGCACTGCCTCCGTGCGCGCCGTCGAGATGGTCATCGAAAAGGGGCGCCGGATGGCGGCGCGGCTGCTCGAGGCGGCCGAGGCGGATATCGGCTACGCCGACGGCGTCTTCCGCATCACCGGCACGGACCGCTATGTCTCGCTCTTCGCCGTGGCGGAGAAGGCGGCGGCCCTCGGCGAGGCGCTCGACAGCAAGGCGCGCACCGAGGTGCCGCAATCCTTCCCCAATGGCTGCCACATCTGCGAGGTCGAGATCGACCCCGACACCGGAATCCTCACGATCGCCGCCTATACTGCCGTCGATGATTGCGGCAACGCGCTCGATCCTGTGCTGGTAGAGGGACAGATCCAGGGCGGCGTCGCGCAGGGCATCGGCCAGGCGCTCGCGGAGCACGCCGTCTACGACCCCGCCAGCGGCCAGCTGCTGGCCGGCTCCTTCATGGACTACGCCATGCCGCGCGCCGACGACGTGCCCGACGTGGCGGGCGCGCTCCATCCGGTGCCGTGCCGCACTAACCCGCTCGGCGTCAAGGGTACCGGCGAGGCCGGCACCACGGCGGCGCTCGCCGCCGTCATGAACGCGATCTCGGACGCGCTCCCCGGGACGATGCTGGACATGCCGGCGACCCCGGAGAAGAGATGGCGCGCCTGCCGGCAGATATCTCGTAGCGGTTAGCCAGCCACGCCCTCACCCCAACCCTCTCCCCCTTGCGGGAGGGGAGGGACCCGACGCGAAGCGATGGGAGGGTGAGGTTGCCTTACCAAAAGGAACCAGGAGGAATTTGACGATGCTCTATTCGTGCAGCCCCGCCGCCCCTCACGCCATGCGCGTCGCCGCCAAGCGCTCGCGCCGCGGCGCGGCGCCGCGCCGGCATTTCACCGTCGACATCCATTGCCCTGTCTTCACGCCGGAGGCGGACCACCTGGCGCAGCCGGGCTTCCGGCCCGATTACGAGCCCATGGTGCGCCACGCCACCGACGCTACGCGCGAGGTCAATCGCAAGCAGAACGAGACGATCCGCGACAAGATCACCTCGGTCGAGACGCGGCTCGCCGAGATGGACCGGCTCGGCATCGACATGCAGGCGATCTCGCCGGCGCCGCCGCAATACTACTACTGGGCGCCGGCCGAGCTCGGGCGGGAGACGGCGCGGCTCATCAACAACCGCATCGCCGAGATCGTCGCGGGTCATCCCGACCGCTTCGTCGGCATGGGTACGGTGCCGCTGCAGGCGCCGGAGCTCGCCGTCGCCGAGCTCGAGCGCATGGTGAAGGAGCTGGACCTGCGCGGCGTCGAGATCTGCACCAACGTCGCGGGCGCCGAGCTCTCGGACCAGCGCTTCCGCCCGTTCTTCGCCAAGGCGGAGGAGCTCGGCATTCTCGTCTTCATGCATCCCAACGGCTTCACCGAGGGGCGGCGCCTCTCCGACCACTACTTCATCAACATCATCGGCAATCCGCTCGATTCCACGGTGGCGGTGAGCCATCTCATCTTCGGCGGCGTGCTCGACGCCTATCCCCGGCTCAAGATCTGCGTCGCACATGGCGGCGGCTTCCTGCCGGCCTATTCCGGGCGCAGCGATCACGGCCACGGCGCGCGCAGCGATGCCCGCACCGCGATCACCAAGAAGCCGACGAGCTATCTGAAGCAGCTCTATTTCGACAGCATCGTCTTCACCCACCATCAGCTCGAATATCTGGCGAAGGTCTGGGGCAGCGATCACATCCTGCTCGGCAGCGATTATCCCTTCGACATGGCCGAGCCCGACCCCGTCCGCTTCATCAGCAGCGCCAAGGGCTTGTCGACCGAGGACAAGGCCGCGATCATGGGCCGCAACGCGGCCAAGCTGCTCAAGATCCGCGTGCCGACGGCGTCGAAGAAACGGTAGTGGCAGCGCCCCTCGACTCCGCCCGCCCCGCGTGCGACGCTATGTGAAACCAAGCAAGATCAAGGGAGGGTCGATTGAAGCTCTATACCTATTGGCGCTCGCAGGCCACGTTCCGCGTCCGCATCGCGCTCAATCTCAAGGGATTGAAGCGCGAGGACGTCGTCATCAATCTCGACCGCGGCGACCAGCTCCGGCCGGACTACAAGGCGACGAACCCGCAATCGGTCGTGCCGACCCTCTATGACGGCGACGCCAAGCTCTTCCAATCGGTCGCCATCCTCGAATACCTCGAGGAGAAATATCCGAAGCCGCCGATCCTGCCTTCCGATACGCTGGCGCGCGCCTGGGTGCGCGGCTTCGCCTTGATCAATGTGGCGGACTCGCATCCGCTCATCGTGCCGCGCATCCGCAACTACCTGACCGACGTGCTGAAGGTCGACGAAGCCGCGAAGACGGCGTGGATCCAGCATTGGCTGGCCGCCGGCCTCGAGGCGATGGAGCAGCTGCTCGCCGAAAAGAATCCCTCCGGCAAGTTCTGCCACGGCGACAGCCCTACCGTCGCCGACATCTGTCTCGTGACGCAGGTCACGCCGGCGCAGCTCTTCAAATGCCCGGTCGATCCCTACAAGCGGGTGATGCGCATCTACGATGCCTGCATGAGCGTTCCGGCCTTCGCCGATGCCCATCCGCGCAAGCAGCCCGATTTCACCGGGCATTGATGTCGGCATGCTCGATGTAAGGCCGATCAGCGGCGCGCTCGGCGCCGAGATCCATGGCGTCGATCTCGCGGCCGAACTCGATTCCGGCA
>DASVOY010000314.1:0-4887 GCA_036383115.1 Allostellaceae bacterium | reverse complement strand
CATCATGTCGGAAGCAAAGGACCAGCGCGAGCCCTCGATGGAGGAGATCCTCGCCTCCATCCGGCGCATCATCGCCGAGGACGGGGACGGCGCGCCCGCGCATCCAGCCGAGGAGCGGCAGCCGCCACCTCCGCGTTCGCAGGAGGAGGACATTCTCGAGCTGACGGAAGCGGTGGAAGCGGATGGCACGGTGGTGAGCCTGACGCCGGGCGGCGCAAGGAGGCCTGCCGCCCCGGTGCCGACGGACCCTGTAGCCGAGCCGGAAGCGCCCGCCGTAATTGCCGCCGAGCCCGAGCCGCCCGCGCCTGAGCCGCCGCCACAGCCGCGACAGCCGGAGCCGCCCATGTTCGAGGCGCCGCCGCTAGCCGCGGCGCCTGACGATGCGACGCGCATCGAGCCGCCGCCGCCCGCCGCCCCGCCGCGCGTCGAGCTGCCGCCGACCGAGCCGCCCGCGCGGCGAGAGCCGGCCGCGCCGCGAGCCGAGCCACCGCCGCTCGAGACGGCGGAGCCGCCGGCCCCGGCAACCGATCGGCTGGTGTCGAGCGCCACGGCGGCGGCCTCGGTCTCGGCGCTGTCGCAGCTGGCCGATCTGGGGCAGCGTGGCCAGGTCGGCACCCAGCCGCTCGGCGACGCCGGGCGCACGCTCGAGGGTCTGGTGCGCGAGTTGCTGCGGCCGATGCTGAAGGACTGGCTCGACGCCAACCGCCCACAGCTCGTCGACGTGCTGCGGCCGGCGCTCAAGGCCTGGCTCGACGCCAATCTGGCGCAGCTCGTCGAGCGCCTCGTGCGCGAAGAGATCCAACGCATGGCACAGGACGCCCAGAGCCGCTGATCGGCGGCGCGCTCGCCGGGCTCGCTTGCGATGCTGGACAAGACCTATCATCCCGCGGCCTTCGAGCCGGTGATCTACGCGGCCTGGGAGGCGGCGGGCGCCTTCGCCGCGCATCCTGATTCGCCGGCCAAGCCATACTGCATCATGATGCCGCCGCCCAACGTGACGGGCAGCCTGCATATGGGGCACGCGCTCACCTTCACGCTGCAGGACATCCTGATCCGCTATCACCGCATGCGCGGCTACGACGCGCTGTGGCAGCCAGGCACCGACCACGCTGGCATCGCGACGCAAATGGTGGTCGAGCGCCAGCTCGCGCAGGAGCAATCGGACCGCCACAGGCTCGGCCGCGTCGCCTTCGTCGAGCGCGTGTGGCAATGGAAGGCGGAATCGGGCGGCACTATCACGCGCCAGCTCCGCTCGCTCGGCGCCTCGGCCGATTGGAGCCGCGAGCGCTTCACCATGGACGAGGGCCTTTCCGACGCCGTGCGCAAAGTCTTCGTCACGCTCTACAAGCAAAACCTGATCTACCGTGACAAGCGGCTCGTCAACTGGGACCCAGTGCTGCACACCGGAATCTCGGACCTCGAGGTCGAGTATCAGGAGACCAAGGGCTCGCTCTGGTACTTCAAGTATCCCGTCGAGGGCGGCGAAGGCGAGTTCGTCACCGTCGCGACGACGCGGCCGGAAACGATGCTTGGCGACACCGGCGTCGCTGTCCATCCCGACGACGGGCGCTACAAGCACCTCGTCGGCCGCCATGTGATCCTGCCGCTCGTCGGCCGCCGCATCCCGGTCGTCGCCGACGCCTATGCCGACCCGACCGCCGGCAGCGGCGCGGTGAAGATCACGCCGGCGCACGACTTCAACGATTTTCAGGTCGGAAGGCGGCACGGGCTCGAGCTCGTCAACATCTTCGACAAGGACGCGAAGCTGAACGAGGTGGTGCCGGCACCCTATCGCGGCCTCGATCGCTTCGCCGCGCGCAAGCGGATCGTCGCCGACATGGAGGCGCAGGGCTTGGTCGAGAAGATCGAGCCGTACACGCTGACCGTGCCGCATGGCGACCGCTCCGGCGCGGTGATCGAGCCCTGGCTCTCCGACCAGTGGTATTGCGACGCCGCGACGCTGGCGAAGCCGGCCATGGCGGCGGTCGAGAGCGGCAAGACGGTCTTCGTGCCGAAGAACTGGGAGAACACGTTCTTCGAGTGGATGCGCAACATCCAGCCGTGGAACATCTCGCGCCAGCTGTGGTGGGGCCATCAGATTCCCGCCTGGTACGGGCCCGACGGCACCGTCTTCGTCGAGGAAACCGAAGTGGCGGCGCTCGAGGCCGCCAAGAAGCATTACCGCAAGCCGTCTCCGCCGAAGCGCGATCCCGACGTGCTCGACACCTGGTTCTCCTCGGCGCTGTGGCCCTTCTCCACCTTGGGCTGGCCCGAGCGCACGAGGGAATTGAGGCGCTACTACCCGACCGACGTGCTGGTGACCGGACACGACATCATCTTCTTCTGGGTCGCGCGGATGATGATGATGGGCTTGAGGTTCATGAACGACGTGCCCTTCCGCGCCGTCTACATTCACGCGCTGGTGCGCGACGAGCGCGGCCAGAAGATGTCGAAGTCGAAGGGAAACATCATTGATCCCCTCGACCTCATCTCGCGCTACGGCGCCGACGCGCTGCGCTTCACGCTGACAGCGCTCGCCGCGCAGGGGCGCGACATCAAGCTCGCGGAGTCGCGCGTCGAGGGCAACCGCAACTTCGCCACCAAGCTGTGGAACGCGGCGCGCTACGCCGAGATGAACCAGTGCGCGCTGGTGCCGGGCTTCGATCCCACGGGGGCCAAGCTCACCGTCAACCGCTGGATCGTCGGCGCGCTCGCCGAGGCTGGCGCGCGCGTCGCGGCAGCGATCGACGAGTTCAAGTTCAACGAAGCGGCAAGTGCGCTCTACCAGTTCACCTGGGGCACCTTCTGCGACTGGTACCTCGAATTCACCAAGCCGACCCTCACCGGCACGGACGAGGCGGCGAAGGCCGAGACGCGCGCGACCATGGCCTGGGCGCTCGGCGAGATCGTGCATCTGCTGCACCCGATCATGCCGTTCATCACCGAGGAGCTGTGGAAGAACCTGACCGGTGGCAAGGGCGGGCTGCTGATCACCGCGCCGTGGCCGACCTATCCGCCCGATCTCATCGACCGCGCTGCCATGGCGGAGATGGATTGGGTGGTGGCGCTCGTCTCCGCCATCCGCGCCGCGCGCTCGGAGATGAACGTGCCCGCCGCGAGCGAGATCGCCGCCTATATCATGGAGAGCACCGGCGAGACCCGCGACTGGATCGTGCGGCACCGCGACCTCGTCACGCGGCTCGCGCGCCTGGCGAAGATCGATACCCCGTCGGCGGAGGAGCGCGAGCGGCTGCTTGCGGCGCGCAGCGCCATCCAGGTGGTGGTCGGCGGCGCGACGCTCTCGCTCGACCTCGCCGGCGCGGTCGATCTCGACAAGGAACGCGCGCGCCTGGCCAGGGAGGCGGCTACGATGGAGGGCGAGATCGGCAAGATTGGCCAGAAGCTCAGCAACGAGCAGTTCCTCGCCAAGGCCAAGCCCGAGGTGGTCGAGGAGCAGCGCGAGCGCCGCGCCGAGGCCGAGGCCGCGCTCGCCCGCGTCCGCGCCGCGCTCGGCCGCATCGGCAGCGGGTGATTTGCCCCAGGGATCACACAGCCGATCGTCGGCGTTAAGCGTTCAAAGCGCGCAACGGGCGTCTCCACTCGGGAGGGGAGCGTGGAACTGTTTTTGCGTGCGCGCAGTAACTTGAGAGAACGGCTTCTGTCGCAAGGGGGTGCCGACATCTTGTCACGTGCCAGGGCCAGTCTCGGCCGACGGCCATTGTCGCGGCGTGGCGCCGACATTCTGGCGCGCGCCAAGGCCATTCTGCTATCGCCCCGGACCGAGTGGCCGGCCCTCGCCCAGGAGAATACCGATATCGGCACGCTCTATGTCCGCTATGCCCTGCCGCTGGCGGCGATCCCGCCGCTGTGCAAGCTGATCGGCTGGTCGCTGCTGCTCTCCTATATGGGCTTCGGCATCGGCCTCGCGAGCGCGCTCCTGTCGTATGGGCTCGGCCTCGCCGCCATCGGCATGGTGGCGCTCATCGCCTGCCGCCTGGCGCCGCTCTTCGAGGGCGAGGCGGACATGGTCCAGGCCTTCAAGCTCATCATCTACTCGGCGACGCCGGGCTGGCTCGGCGGTGTCTTCCGCCTGGTGCCCGGCCTTGGCATCTTGAGCGTGCCGATGTCGCTTTACAGTGTCTATTTGCTCTACACGGGCGCCCGCCCGTTGCTGGCCGTGCCCGAGGATCGCGTCGTCGGCTACACGGTCGCCGTCGTCGTCGTAGCCGTCATCGTCTTCCTCCTCGTCGCCTTGATCCTCACCGCGCTCGTCGGCGTCACGATGATCGGCATGGTGTGATGCCTCTCGTCGGCCCGCCGCGGCCCGGCACGTAGACGCCCATCGCTCATAGCATGAAGCCCGAACTCCCGATCTTCGTGGAGAGATAGGGCGCCGAGACGGCCAGTCCCGTCGGCCCCGACACCTCGGGAATCGAGGTCGACAGCACGAGGTCGGCGGACATCGGGACCATCCCTCGGGACCGGGCCATTGGTCACCCTTAAGGTGTATATCCACACCCACCAGATCGCCAGAAAGAGTAAGGCCGCGTTGCAGCCGGCCGATCGGCGTCAGGTCGTTCAGCAGCGATTGGGAGAAGGGGACGTAGTTGACACACGTCAAGGCCAGCCGGCATTCCTTCTGAGAGGATGGCGCATGACCGAGAGCGATCCCCTAATGGAATGCGCCCGCGCCTTGATCCGGCGGCATGGCATGGATGCGGCGGCGGTGGCACAGCTCTTCGCCGATGCGCACCTCGCAGCCAGCGACAAGGAGGTGGCCGATTTCTGGAGCGCGATCGCCCGAGCCGTCCAGCAGGTGCTCGGCTCGCTTTCCGACATGCCGACGCGCCCGTCCTGATTCGTCAGCCTTGTCGCTGCTTCACGTCG
>DASVOY010000313.1:0-2040 GCA_036383115.1 Allostellaceae bacterium | reverse complement strand
CCGCGCCTACCAGCTCCTCGTCTCGCCGCTGCTGCCGCCGAGCTGCCGTTACCTGCCGAGCTGCTCCGAATACGCCGCCGAAGCGATCGCCACCCATGGCGCGCTCTACGGCAGCTGGCTCGCGCTGCGCCGCCTGCTGCGCTGTCATCCCTGGGGCGGCAGCGGTTACGACCCGGTGCCGCCATCACCCCATTCCGCGGCGGCCATCGCCTGCCGGCACCGTCATTGAACGATCGACATTATGGACCAACAACGCAACCTCTTCATTGCCATCGCGCTCTCGCTCGCGATCCTGCTCGGCTTCCAGTATTTCTTCGGCCAGCAGCAACAGCACCCGCCCGGCACGCCCTCCACCACCCAAACCGCGCAGGCGCCGAGCCAGCCCGACACCGCCGCGCCTGCGGCGCCAGGGGCGGCCGCTCCCGCCGCTGTCGCCAAGCCGCGGGCCGAAGTGCTCGCCGAGGCGCCGCGGGTCGAGATCGACACGCCGCGCCTCAAGGGCACCATCAGCCTTGTGGGCGCCCGCCTCGATGATCTCGCGCTCAGCAATTACCACGAGACTATCGACGACAAGAGTCCGCCGATCGTGCTGCTGTCGCCGGACGGTACCGAGCACCCCTACTTCGTCGAGCATGGCTGGGTCCCCGCGCCCAATTCGACGATCAAGCTGCCCGATGGGACGACGCGTTGGACCGCCTCGGCGGGCAAGCTGACGCCGCAGCATCCCATCGACCTCAGCTGGGATAATGGCGCGGGTTTGCGCTTCATCCGCCACTATGCCGTCGACGACAATTTTCTCTTCACCGTCACCCAGACGGTGGAGAACCACGGCAACCAGCCGGTGACGCTCTACCCCTACGGCCTCATCTCGCGCACCGGCAATCCCGTGACGTCCAGCACCTATATCCTGCACGAGGGTCCGATCGGCGTGCTCGACGGCACGCTCAAGGAGATCAAGTACAGCGACCTCAAGCCCGGCAAGCCAGACGAGTTCAAGTCCACGGGCGGCTGGCTTGGCATCACCGACAAGTACTGGCTGACCTCGCTGATCCCCGATCAGCAGGAGGCGCTCAAGGCGCGCTTCACCGCGGTCGAACGCGACAAGACCGAGGTCTATCAGACCGACTATACCGGCAGCGAGCACGTCGTCCCGCCGGGCGGCAGCGTCAGCGCCACGGACCGGCTCTTCGCCGGCGCCAAGGAGGTGCACCTCCTCGACAGCTACGGCGCGTCATTGCACATCCCGCTGTTCGATCGCGCCATCGACTTCGGCTGGTTCATCTGGATCACCAAGCCGATCTTCCTGACCCTCGACTTCTTCTATCAGCGGATCGGCAATTTCGGCGTCGCCATCCTGTTGCTCACCGTCATCATCAAGCTCATCTTCTTCCCGCTCGCCAACAAATCGTACCGGGCGATGAGCAAGATGAAGCTGCTGCAGCCGGAGATGGAGAAGCTGCGCGAGCGCTTCGGTGACGACAAGGTCCGGCTCCAGCAGGAGATGATGGCGCTCTACAAGCGCGTCGGCGCCAACCCGATGGCGGGCTGCCTGCCCATCATCATCCAGATCCCGGTGTTCTTCTCGCTCTACAAGGTGCTCTACGTCACCATCGAGATGCGGCATGCGCCGTTCTTCGGCTGGATCCACGATCTTTCGGCGCCCGATCCCACCACCTTCGTCAACCTTTTCGGGCTGCTGCCCTTCACGCTGCCGCCGGGCCTCGCGTTTCTCCATATCGGCGCGTGGGCGATCATCATGGGCATCACCATGTACCTGACGCAGAGGCTCAACCCGCAGCCGGCCGACCCGGTGCAGGCCAAGATGTTCATGGTCCTGCCGGTGGTGTTCACCTACATGCTGGCGCAGTTCCCGGCCGGCCTCGTCATCTACTGGGCCTGGAACAACCTGCTGTCCTTCGCGCAGCAATGGCTGATCATGCGCCGCGCCGGCGTGGCGGTTCCGGCCAAAGCCTGAGACGATGGCGCGCGCGGCGGCGCCGGCCGCCGTCCATCCGCCGGAGGAAGCGCCCGGTGCCGCAG
>DASVOY010000312.1:0-3171 GCA_036383115.1 Allostellaceae bacterium | reverse complement strand
CTCGGTCTTCTCCGTGACGAGGCGCGGGCCGCCGCGCGCCCGCTCGAGCGCGCTGCCTCTGCCGGAGAGGCTCGGGTTGGTCATGAAGTAGGTGTGCGCACTGAACGCGTTCGGATCGACGCTCTCGCGCACGTATTCGCCATCCGGCTCGAGCCGCCAGCTCAGCGCCTGGTCGCGCAGATTGGCGCCCATGATCTCGTTGAGCACCTGACGATGCACGGTCTCGTTCTCGACCGGCACCAGCGCCTCGACGCGCCAGTCGAGATTGCGCGGCATCCAGTCGGCCGACGAGATGAACACCTTCGCCTTGGGCGACGGCAGCTTCTGGCCGTTGCCGAAGCAGACGATGCGGCCATGCTCGAGGAAACGGCCGATGATGCTCTTGACGCGGATATTGTCGGAGAGTCCGCGGACCCCCGGCCGGAGGCAGCAGATGCCGCGCACCACCAGGTCGATCTGCACGCCCTCCTGGGACGCGCGATAGAGCAGGTCGATGATGGCGGGATCGACCAGCGCGTTGAGCTTCGCCCAGATCTGCGCCGGCCGGCCGGCGCGCGCATGGTCGATCTCGGCCTCGATCAGCTGGACCAACCGCTTGCGTAGATCGATCGGCGCCACCGCGATCTTCTCGAGCGTCGCCGGCGTCGCATAGCCGGTCATGTAGTTGAACAGGCGTTGCGCGTCGCGGCACAGCGCTGGATCGCCGGTGAAGAACGAGAGGTCGGTATAGACCTTGGCCGTGTAAGGGTGATAGTTGCCGGTGCCGTAATGCACGTAGGAGCGCAGCGCGCCCGCCTCGCGCCGCACCACCAGCGACACCTTGGCGTGGGTCTTGAGCTCGAGGAAGCCATAGACGACCTGGACGCCGGCGCGCTCGAGGTCGCGCGCCCAGCGGATGTTGGCCTCCTCATCGAAGCGCGCCTTGAGCTCGATCAGCGCGGTCACGGACTTGCCGGCCTCGGCGGCCTCGATGAGCGCGCGCACGATCGGGCTGTCGTCGCTGGTGCGGTAGAGCGTCTGCTTGATCGCGACCACGGCGGGATCGCGCGCTGCCTGACGCACGAACTGCACGACGACGTCGAAGCTCTCGTAGGGGTGGTGGACGATGATGTCCTTCTGCCGGATCGCGGCGAAGCAGTCGCCGCCGAAATCGCGGATGCGCTCGGGAAAGCGCGGATTGTAGGGGGTGTAGATGAGGTCCGGGCGCTCGTCGATGATGAGCTGCTTGGTGTCGGCGAGGCCGAGCAGCCCTTCGAGCGGGAAGACGTCGTCGGGCGAAGCGTCGAGCTGTTCGACGAGGAACTCGCGCAGGTCCTCGGGCATGCTCGATTCGACCCCGAGGCGGATGACGTGGCCGCGGCGGCGGCGCTTCAGCGCCGTCTCGAACAGGCGCACGAGGTCCTCCGCCTCCTCCTCGACCTCGATGTCGCTGTCGCGCAGGATGCGGAACATGCCCTGCCCGACCACCGAGAAGCCCGGGAACAGATGATCGAGGAAGAGCCCGATCATCTGCTCCAGCGGCAGGAAGCGCACCGACTTGCCGGGCAGGCGGATGAAGCGGTTGATGGTGGCGGGGATGAGGAGCAGCGCCTCCATGCGGTCGCCGTCGCTGCGCCGCTTCAGCTGCAGCGCCAGGCCGAGCCCGAGATTGGCGATGAAGGGGAAGGGATGCGCGGGATCGACGGCGAGCGGCGTCAGCACCGGGAAGATGTCGGCCATGAAGCGCTCTTCGAGCCAGGCGCGGTCCTCGGCCGAAAGCTCACCCGGCCCGACCACGGAGATGCCGGCCTCGGACATCTGCTGGACGAGCACGCGCCACGTCACCTGCTGGTCGCGCATGAGCTTGCCGGCCCGCCGGTTGATCGCCTCGAGCTGCTGCGCCGGCGTCAGGCCGTCCTGGCTCGGCGTCGCGATCCCCGCCAACACCTGGCCTTTGAGGCCGGCGACGCGGCCGATGTAGAACTCGTCGAGGTTGTTCGCCGAGATCGAGAGGAAGCGCAGCCGCTCCAGCAGCGGATGGCGCGGGCTGTCGGCCTCCGCCAGCACGCGCTCGTTGAAGGCGAGCCACGACAGCTCGCGGTTGATGAACCGCGCCGGCGACTGGGCATCGATCGACGACACCGCGGCGCGTAGAGGCTGAGCCACGTTTCCTACTCCATTCCCTGCATTGTAGCCTCAGTTTATAACCATCAGATGGCGATGTCATGGCAGCACGCAAGGGCGAGCGCGTGCACGCGGTAAGCGAACTCCATCTCCTGCGGCACGCCAAGGCGGCGCCTCAAGAAGACGGCGGCGACCGCGAGCGGTCGCTCGATCCGAGCGGTCGCCGCGCCGCCCAGGCCCTCGCCGCCTGGGCCGCCGGGCGCCGGCTTGCTCCCGAGCTCGTGCTCTGCTCGCCGGCGCTGCGCACGCGCCAGACCCTCGACATCGTGGCGCCGGCCTTGGTGCGGTCGCCGCACATCCTGATCGAGGACAGTCTCTATCTCGCGAATGCGCGCCAGCTCCTGGCCCGGCTGCGGAAAGTCGCGGCAGGCGTCGCGAGCGTGATCGTGGTCGGCCACAATCCCGGCCTTCATGAATTGGCAACTATCCTGAGCGACGTGTCCGATGGGGCACTGCCGGCACGGCTTGCCGCCGGCTTCCCGGCCGGGGCGCTGGCGAGCTTCGAGGTGCCGGTGGCATGGCCCGCGCTCGACCGCCGTCGCGCCCGCCTCGCCGGCATCGTAACGCCGAAGGAGCTCATACGCGGCATCGAGTAGCACTGATCTCCAAACCGACCCTCGGGCATCAGAATGCGCCAGAACCTTCCGGCTATCGTCGCCAGATCCCGTTCCGTCGTGCGCGCCCACTGCCGCGATCGTTGCCGGATAAAGCACGGGTAGCTCAGTTTGGACGCGCCGTCTCGTGATCTGGATTAGCTCAACTGATGCACTTCCCGGGTCCGCATGGTCCACTCGAGCGCAGACTCGTAGGTTTCACGTGGAACATTCCGCCGCAGTTTCCCGCGGCGCCGTGCTGCTGCGCGCGATGTCCCGGGGCGCGTGTCGGACGGCACGCTTGTAGGGCTTCTCCATGCCCCTGCCGGCGAAGCTCGGGAGGGCGCGTCCCGGTGAACGAAACCGGCGCTAGCGCCACGCGCCGAAATCGAGGACGCGGCGCGCCAGCGGCACG
>DASVOY010000311.1:0-9043 GCA_036383115.1 Allostellaceae bacterium | reverse complement strand
ACATTACATGCTGCAGATAGATCGCGAGATCGAGCAGCACCACCGCGACGACGATCCTCGTCCAGCCGGGTAGGCCGAGGTTATTGAGAAGGCCCCAGCCGCGTTGCTCGGCGACCGCTGCGAGGCCCACCGCGGCGACCGGAAATACCAGGCGCAGCGCCAGCGTGTTGAGCGCCACGATGCCAAGATTGCTGGGCCAGCGCATCCAGCGCGAGACCGCGCGTCGCCGCCTCGGCGCCAGCGCCTCCCATGCCGCCATGGCGGCCAGCATGCCGCCAAATAAACTCAGCCGGATGGTCGGCTCATGCGCGAGGACGAAATTCGACATTCCGATCCACCTTGAGCCGGGCTGCTTGACAAAACGGCCAGCAGCGATACATTCAAAAAATCTGTTGAATGACATAATGTGAGCGGGACGCGATGTCAAGCCAGAGCCCGAAGCAGCTCCTCTACGCCCAGTTCGCCGAGGTCGCGAAGGCGCTCGGCCATGGCCATCGGCTGGAGATCCTGGAACTGCTTGCACAGGGCGAGCGGAGCGTCGAGGCGCTGGCCGAGCGGGCCGGGCTTTCGATGGCCAACGCCTCGCAGCACCTGCGGCTCATGCGCCGGGCCGGGCTACTGGCGTCGCGCCGCAACGGCAAGCAAATCCTTTATCGTATGAGCGATCCGGCCGTGCTCGACTTGGTAGCGGCGCTGCACCGCGTTGGAGAGCGGAACCTGGCGGAAGTCCGTGAAGTGGTGGCCGGCTACTTTCATCAGCGTGACGCGCTGGAGCCTGTCTCGCGTCAGGATCTGGCCCGCCGGCTCAAGGACGGGCTGGTGACAGTGCTCGACGTGCGGCCCGCCGACGAATTCGCTGCCGGGCACCTGCCGCAAGCGATCAATATTCCGTTGCGCGAGTTGGCGAGGCGGCTGCGCGATTTGCCGAAAAACCGGGAAGTCGTCGCCTATTGCCGCGGCCCACATTGTGTCCTCGCCTTTGAGGCAGCCGCCCTGCTGCGCAAGCATGGGTTCAAGGTACGGCGCCTCGAGGATGGCTACCCCGAATGGAAGGCGGCCGGGCTACCGGTCAATTAGGGAGACAGCCATTCTCAAACGGCACCAAACTCTCGTCATGTCGGACGAAAGCTGTCGATTGCAGTAGGATCAATATTGCCAACACTGCGTAGCGGGCTGCTTGGGCTTTATGCACTGATAGACGCCCCGCGGCAGGTCAGCTGTGGGGTCAATCGGCGACTTGGCTGATAACGTTCTCGTAGTCGGCATTAGGGCCAATCTCGGACATCTGCTGGCGCAGGCCCGCTCGTTTATGAGTACACGTCCTACGTTCCGAAATACTCCGCGTATTTCCGCTTGACCTCTTCGGTGTCCCGCTCCTGCTCGGCGGGACCGGCCTTGAGCAGCTTGATCGCCGACAGCTTCACCCGGCCCTCCGGCTCCTTCACCTCGGGATGGAAGGAGCGGAGCGCGCCGGCGTCGCTCATGAGCTGCTGCCCGTCGCGCGAGAAGAGATAGCTGATGAAGAGCCGCGCCGCGCTCGGATGGGGTGCCGCCTTCATCACGGCGGCGCTGCCGACGACGAGCGGCGTGCCTTCGCTGGGATAGATTGGCGCCACCGGGCTGCCGCGCGCCTGGAGCTCGAGCAGCACGTACTCGCTGCCATCGGCCATGACCGAGCGCTCGCCGAGCGCGAGCTTCCTGGGCGGCTCGGTGGCCGACTGCACCTGCATCACCTTCTGCCGCGCGAGCCGCTCGAAATAGCTCCAGCCGAGCGCGCGGCTCTGCTCGAAGGTTGCCGTCATGATCGTGCCGCTGTATCCCGGATGCGCCTTGACGATCTTGCCCGACCATCTGGGATCGAGCAGATCGCCGAAGCTCTTCGGCGCTTCCTCGGGCTTCACCAGGCGGGTGTTGTAGCCGATGACCGAGAGCGTCGCCCGGTCGGCGGCGAAGCAGCCGTCGGAATCGCGCTCATCGGCCGGCCATCTCGCGACGTCAGCGGGCACGAAGGGCGCGAGCAGGCCCGAGCGCTTCCAGGCCAGCGCGTGGCCGATGTCGGAGGATTCCACGACGTCGGCGGCGTGGACGTTGCTCTCCTCCTCCTGGCTGACGCGCTGGAAGATGCGCTCGGCGCCGGAGCGCTCGACCTGCACGGCGACGCGGGGATAGCGCGCCTCGAAATCCTTGCCGAGCCGCTCGGCGAGGCGCAGCTCGATGCTGGTGTAGAAGACGACCTTGCCTTCCTTCTGCGCCGCCGCGACGAGCTCGGGCGCGACCGGCACCGGCGCCGGCGCCTCGGCCAGCGCCGGCCCGGTCAGGAGAAGCAGCGCGGCGAGCGCGCCGCTAATGATGCGCGTGGTCATGGCCGTGGGGCGCATTGCCCTGCGCCTCGGCGCCGGGCGGTCCGGGAATGGCGGCGAGGCAGAGGGCGACGAGCACCGTGCCGGCGATGAAGAAAACGACGCCGAGAGCGAAGGTCATGGGCGCGCCTCCTCAGCGCTGCGAGGTGAGCCAGGCCATCATGATGCGGTTGAACACCTCGGCCTGCTCGACATTGGGGAAATGGCGGGCCTTGGCGATCTCCTCGTAGCGTCCGCTCGGGATGAGCTCGGCGATGCGCTTGTTTCCGGCGGGCGGCGTGCCGGGATCCTCGGCGCCGCACACCACCAGCGTCGGCGTCTTGATCGAGGGCAACCGCGGCACGAAATCGAAATTCTGGATCGCCGCGGCACAGCCGAGATATCCCGCCGGAGTCGTCGCCGCGATGGTGTCGCGGATCTGCTTCCAGCGGCCGGGATTGCGCGGCTTGAACGCCTCGGTGAACCAGCGCTCCATCGTGCCGTCGGCCAGGGGCGTCACCGAGTTCGCCTCGCGCACCATCTTGACCCGCGGCCCCCACGCCGCCTTCGCGTCGGGCGGGGTCTGAGGCATGGTATCGCACAGCATCATCGATTTGAGCATGGCGCCATGCGCCAGCGCGAAGGCCTGGCCGATCATCCCGCCGATCGACAGGCCGATATAATGCACCTGCTTGATGCCGAGCGCGTCGACGACCGCGGCGGTATCGCCGGCGAGCTGCTCCATCGTGTAGTCGCCCGCTACCGGGTCGCTGCCGCCATGGCCGCGCATATCGACGCGCAGCACGCGGAACCCCGCCGCCAGCAAGGGCTGCATCTGCTCGCCCCACATGCCGCTGTCGGACGCCAGCGAATGGGTGATGCACACGACCGGGCCGTTCTCCGGGCCCGCGAGATCGTAGTAGAGCCGGCGACCTTGATATGGCAGCAGCATGGCGTTCTCCCTTGCAGCGGTTGGTTCGCCGGCAGGTTAGTACATCGGCGACAGCCTCACAAACCCACTCGACGACTCTCCGACCTTCGAGGCATCATGCCCTTTGCCGATCGAGCGGCACGAATTCGGACGACGCACGCGGCTTGAAGCCCGAGTACCAGAAAACAGGCCGGCGACGGGCTGCCATAACGTGGGGAGGGTAGGACAAATTTGCTGAGGGCCGACGCGTCGATCGGCCGCTCGCCCGCGGTGACCGCCTCTGCCGCCCGGATCGCCGAACGATATCTCGGCATGGCCGTCGAGGTCGCGGCGGCCCTATTGATCGCGGTCGAGATCGGCATCCTCTTCGCCGGCGTGGTCTCGCGCTACTTCCTGCAGCGGCCGCTGATCTGGTCGGACGAGCTCGCCTCGATCCTGTTTCTGTGGCTCGCCAGCCTGGGGGCGGTCGTCGCCTTCCGGCGTGGCGAGCACATGCGCATGACCGCCTTCGTCGGCATGTGCTCGCCGCGCCTGCGCGCCTTTCTCGAGGTGGTCGCGACCGGCGCGGCACTGGCCTTCCTGCTGTTCATCCTCGCGCCCGCCTACGACTTCGCCAGCGACGAGATCCTGGTCACGACGCCCGCGCTCGAGATCTCGAACGGCTGGCGCGCCGCGGCGCTGCCGGTCGGCCTCGCCCTGATGGCCGTGATGGCGGTCACCCGGCTCGCCGGCATCGCCGACTGGCGCATTCTCGGCGGCGGCCTGGCAGCGGTGTCGGTCTGCATCGCCGTCCTGATCGGGCTCCACCCGGTCCTGCGCGGGCTCGGCAATGTGAACCTGTTGATCTTCTTCGTCGGCGTCACGGCGGTCACCGTCTTCGCCGGCGTTCCCATCGCCTTCGCCTTCGGCCTCGCGACCTTGGGCTTCCTGGCGCTGGCGACAACGTCGCCGCTCGTCGTCCTGGTCGGCCGCATGGACGAGGGCATGTCGCATCTGATCCTGCTGGCGGTGCCGCTCTTCGTGTTCCTGGGATTGCTGATCGAGATGACGGGAATGGCGCGCGCCATGGTGGCGTTCCTGGCGAGCCTCCTGGGGCATGTCCGGGGCGGCCTCTCCTATGTGCTCGTCGGCGCCATGTATCTAGTCTCCGGCATTTCCGGCTCGAAGGCCGCCGACATGGCCGCGGTCGCGCCGGTCCTCTTTCCGGAGATGAAGGAGCGCGGCGCCAGGCCCGGCGATCTCGTCGCGCTGCTGTCGGCGACCGGCGCCCAGACCGAGACCGTTCCGCCCAGCCTCGTGCTGATCACGGTCGGCTCGGTCACGGGCGTGTCCATCGCCGCTCTCTTCACCGGCGGGTTGCTGCCCGGGATCGTGCTGGCGTTCACGCTCTGCGGCGTGGTCTGGTTCCGCTACCGGAAGGAGGATTTGTCGCATGTGCGGCGCGCGACCGGCGCGGAGATCGCGCGCGGCTTTCTCATCGCGCTGCCGGCGATCGCGCTGCCCTTCGTGATCCGCACCGCGGTGATGCAGGGCATTGCGACGGCGACCGAGGTATCCACGCTCGGCATCGTCTACGCCTTCATCGTCGGCCTGCTCGTCTACCGCCGCATGGACTGGCGGCGCCTCTTTCCCATGCTGGTGGAGACTGCGGCGCTGTCGGGCGCCATCCTGCTCATCATCGGCACGGCGACGGGCATGGCCTGGTCGCTGACGCAATCAGGCTTCTCCGGCACCTTGGCCTCGGCCATGGCCTCGCTGCCGGGAGGCAGAGGCATGTTCCTGGCGATGTCCATCGTCGCCTTCGTCATCCTCGGTAGCGTCCTCGAAGGCATTCCGGCGATCGTGCTGTTCGGCCCGCTGCTGTTCCCGATCGCGCGCGCGATCGGCGTGCACGAGGTGCACTATGCCATGGTGGCGATCCTCGCCATGGGCGTCGGCCTGTTCGCCCCGCCTTTCGGCGTCGGCTACTACGCGGCCTGCGCCATCGGCCGGGTCAATCCCGACGACGGCATGAAGCCGATCGTCGGTTATTTGCTGGCGCTGCTTGTCGGACTTGTCGTCGTCGCCGCCGTGCCCTGGATCTCGATCGGGTTCCTGAAATGACCCTGAGAAATGTGACCTCGCGATGAGCTTTACCATAGACCTCAGCGGGCGAACGGCCCTGGTCACCGGCGCCTCGAGCGGCCTCGGGCGCTATTTCGCCGGAGCGCTCGCCCGCGCCGGCGCGTCGGTCGTCCTGGCCGCGCGCCGTAAGGATAGCCTCGAAGAGGCTCGCGACCACATCAACCGCGCTGGCGGCAAGGCCATCGCCGTTGCGCTCGACGTGACGGATTCCTCATCCATCCGCAAGGCGCTCGCCGAGGCCGGCGCGCTCGACATCCTCGTCAACAACGCCGGCACCACCGTCACCAAGCCGATGACCGATGTGACCGAGGAAGACTGGGACCGCGTCGTCGACACCAACCTCAAGGGCGCCTTCTTCGTCGCCCAGGCCGCGGCACAGGCGATGAAGGCCCGCCAGAGCGGCGGCGCGATCGTCAATGTGGGCTCGATCCTCGGGCTCAGGGTCGCGTCGCACGTCGCCGCCTACATCGCCTCGAAGGCCGGCATCATCCACCTCACGCGGGCCATGGCGCTCGAGCTCGCGCGCTACCGCATCCGCGTCAACGCGCTCTGCCCCGGCTACATCGAAACCGACCTGAACCGGGATTTCTTCGCCAGCGGCGCCGGCAAGGCGCTGATCCAGCGCATCCCGCAGCGCCGGCTCGGCCGCGCCGAGGAGCTCGAGGGAGCCTTGCTGCTGCTCTGCTCCGATGCCGGCTCCTACATGACCGGGGCCGTCCTCGCGGTCGATGGCGGCCATCTCGTGTCGAGCCTTTAGCGCCAGAAGAGCTACAGGCGCGCGTGCCGGATTCGGGGGCGGAGATGGCGCGATGGCCGCGGCGGGCGGCGCCGCGCGGCGGAAAATCGGGCTCGGTCGGCGCGCGCCGGCGAATGTTTCACGTGAAACGTATAGTCGCGCTCATCAGTGCGCTACCGAGTGGGTCATTTCGGGCGCCGGTCTGGATCAGTCGCGGCTGCACGAAGACCGCGCCGGCGCTTCACCCTGGACCAGTCGAGAATCGAGCCGCGCGCCGGTCACTTGCGCAGGAACGCCTCGATGCTGGTGGCGAGCGCCACCGGGGTCTCGTTCATGGGATAGTGTCCGGCATTGGCCATGATCTCGAGCTCGGCATTGGGATACCAGGCGAGATACGTCGTGCGCATCACGTCCGCGGTGAGCGCCAGGTCATGCGCGCCGACGATCACCTTGACCGGCACGGGATTGCCCTTGATCGCCGCGCTGAAATCGGTCCGGGCCCAGCTCTGCAGGTAGGCGGCGAAGGCCTCCACGGTCGAGGTCTCGGCCGAGTAGCGCGCGATCCGGTCGATCCAGTTTTTCGAGAGCCTGCCGCCGGTCGAGAAATCGATGATGGCGCGGCGGTTGTCGAGGCTCCGCGCGGCGCCCTCGAAGAGCTTCCAGCTGTCGGGATCGAAGGGCACGCCCGAAGCCGGCACCGGCGTGATGGCGACGAGCTTGCGGACGCGCCGGGGCGCGTCGGCCAGCACGCGCTGCGCTGCCATGCCGCCCATGGAGTGGCCGATGAGGCTGAAACTCTCCCAGTCGAGCTCGTCGGCCAGCGCCAGCGCATCGGCCGCGATCTCCGGCATGGTATAGTCGCCGCGCTGCTGCTTCGACAGCCCGTAGCCGCGATAGGCCATGAAGACATAGGTGAACTCGTCGAGGCTCAGCGCCTCCTGCAGCGGCGCGAAGCTGGTCTCGTCGCCGAACCAGCCATGCAGCACGAGGACCTTGTGCTCGCCATTGCCGAGGCTGCGGTGGCCGATGGTCATGCCAGCCTCCAGTTTCGCCGCAGCAGCAAGGAGACCGCGATGGCGCCGTTCAGCAGGTTCCACAGGAGCCCGTTGGCGAAGGCCGCCCCATACGAGCCGGTGAGATCGAAGATGGCGCCCGACATCCAGCCGCCGAGCGCCATGCCCAGCACCGTCGCCATGATGACGATGCCGACGCGCGTGCCGGCCTCCCTGGGCGAGAAGTACTCGCGCACGATGATGGCGTAGCTCGGCACGATGCCGCCCTGGAACAGGCCGAACAGCGCCGAGACGACATAGAGCGAGGTAAGGCCGTTGAAGAAGAGGTAGAGGACCAGCGCCACGCCCTGCAGCGCCGAGCCGAGCAGAAGCGTGCCGAGGCCGCCAATGCGGTCGGCGATGAAGCCGGAGCCGACCCGGCTGATGATGCCGAAGCCCATCATCAGCGACAGCATCTGCGCGCCGCGTGCGACGCCGTAGCCGAGGTCACCGCAATAGGCGACGATGTGCACCTGCGGCATCGACATGGCGACGCAGCAGGCGAGGCCGGCGACCGCCAGCAGCAGCTGCAGCGCACGCGGCGAGAGGCCGAGCGAGCCTTGCGCGCGGAAGGCATCCGCATCCGCGGCAGTGAGCTGATGCGCCGGCGCCGGCCGCCGCAGGGCGAGCGCGAGCGGCAGCATGGTCGCGACGCAGAACACGCCGATGCCGACATGCGTCGCCCGCCACCCGTCGGTTGCGATGAAGTGCTGCACCACCGGCGGCCAGACGGTGCCGGCGAGGTAGTTGCCCGACGCGCAGACGGCGACGGCGATGCCGCGCCGGCGCGTGAACCAGTGCGAGATGTCGGCGAGGAGCGGCCCGAAGGTGGCGGCGCTGCCGAGCCCGATCAGCAGCCCATGGGCGAGCGCGAATTGCCAGAGATTGCCGGCGAGGCTGGCGCCGGCATAGCCGAGAGCCAGCGCGACCGCCGCGATGATGATGGGGAGCACGATACCGAAGCGGTCGACCAGGCGCCCCATGAGCACGCCGCCGAAGGCGAAGCCGAGCATGGTGAGCGTGTAGGGCAGCGACGCATCGGCGCGCGCGACGCCGAACTCGGCCTGGAGGGAGGGCAGCGCCACCACGCCCGACCACATGCCGACGCCGCCGATGGTGCTGATGAGGACGGCGACGCCGAGGCGCAGCCACGCCTGCGGGGATTCCGCCTGGGAGGTTCCCTCTCGATAACGCTCGGCGCTGGCGTGGGCGGTCACGGTGCGACGGTTCCTTCCCCAGGGCCCGGCAACCTAGCACCGCGGAAAGCTTCCGTGCTACCACGCATTACTGGCCGCCGATCAGCATTGCGACACCTGCAACGGTCAGCGCGATGCCGCCGACGATGCGCGCATCGACCGTAGCCGGGCGCAGCAGCAGGGCGCCCAGCGCCAGCGTCACCAGCGGATAGGTGGCGACGAGCGGCGACACCAGCGTCACCGGGCCTCGTGCCAGCGCCCCATAGAGCGCGAGCACCGCGCCACCATTGCACAGGCCGACGCAGGCGAACCACGACACGCCGCGACGGCGAAACCCCGGCCGCGGCGCCGTGGCGCCGAGGGCGGCCGCACCGATGACGACGCTGGAGACGGTGTAGCCGATGAGCGCGGCGGCGAACGCGCTCGGCCAGATCGCGAGGCCGAGCTTGGTGACGGGCTGGATGACGCCGCGGATGAAGGCCGCGCCCAACGGAAAGGCCATCGCCCACCAGGGCCAAGGCGCGTCGAGCCAGCGCCGGCCTGTCGACAGAGCGGCAATGCCGACGAGGATGGCGGCGATGCCCGCCCCTTGCCAGGGGCGCGGCACCTCGCCGAAAAGAAGGGCGGCGAGCCCGATGGCAAAGAGCGGCGCGAGATTACCGAGC
>DASVOY010000310.1:0-17717 GCA_036383115.1 Allostellaceae bacterium | reverse complement strand
GGCGGCGATCGCCGCCGAGGCCGCGGGTGTGCATCTCCCAAGCAACGCCATATCGCTCGACGCGCGGCGCCGGCTCGGCACCGCCGCGCTCATCGGCTGCTCGGCCCACGACCGGGCGGAGCTTGCCGCTGCGGCGGCGGCCGGCGCCGACTACGCCACGCTGAGCCCCATTTTCCCCAGCGCGAGCAAGCCGGCATACGGCCCGGCGCTGGGGCTCGCCAGCCTCGCCTCGATGGTCGCGGCGAGAGGCCTGCCGGTCGTCGCGCTAGGCGGCATCGACGAGACAAATGGCACTGCCTGCATCCGCGCCGGCGCCGCTGGCCTTGCCGTTATGGGCGGGGTCATGGCCGCGGCGGACCCGGCCGCGGTCATGGCAGGGTTGATCAGGACGCTGGGTGATGCCCTTGCCGCTCGCCGGGGGGGCGGCCATAGTGGCGCCTGACCGGCCAAACCGCGCAGCTCACGGAGGCGAGACGTGATCCAGCTCTACTATTGGCCCACCCCCAACGGCCACAAGATCACATTGTTCCTGGAGGAGACGGGGCTCCCGTACAAGATCCATCCGGTCAATATCGGCAAGGCCGACCAGTTCAAGCCCGACTTCCTCAAGATCTCGCCGAACAACCGCATGCCGGCGATCATCGACGACGACCCGCCGGGCGGCGGGGCGCCGGTGAGCGTGTTCGAGTCCGGCGCGATCCTCGTCTATCTCGCCGAGAAGACCGGCAAGTTCCTGCCCAAGGACCTGCGCGGCCGCTTCGAGGTGCTGCAATGGCTCTTCTGGCAGATGGGCGGGCTCGGCCCGATGGCTGGGCAGAACCATCACTTCTCACAATACGCCCCGGAGAAGCTGCCCTACGCCATCGACCGCTACGTCAAGGAGACGAGCCGGCTCTACGCCGTGGCGGATAAGCGGCTCGCCGACCGCGAGTTCCTCGCCGGCGCCTACTCGATCGCCGACATGGCGAGCTATCCGTGGATCGTCCCCTATGAGCGCCAGGGCCAGAAGCTCGAGGATTTTCCCAATCTGAAGCGCTGGTTCGAGGCGATCAAGGCGCGGCCAGCCACTGAGCGCGCCTATGCGCGGGCCAAGGAGTTCCAAACCCTGCCGCCGACCAGCGAGGAGGCGCGCAAGGTGCTGTTCGGGCAGTCCGCGTCGACGGTGCGGGGACGCTGAGCCCGGCTACTTCCCGCCGCCGAAATTGGCCATCACCTGGATGATCGCCGGGCCAATCAGAACGATGAACAGCGTCGGCAGGATGAAAAGAATCATCGGCACGGTAAGCGTGGCCGGCAGCTTGGCCGCCTTCTCTTCCGCCTTGAGCATGCGCTCGTCGCGGAACTCCGCCGATAGCACGCGCAGCGAATGGGCGAGGGGCGTGCCGTAGCGCTCGGTCTGCACCAGCGTGTTGACGACACCGCGAATGGCCGGCAGATCCGCGCGCTTGGTCAGGTTCTGCAGCGCCTGACGGCGGTTCGGCAGGAAGCCGAGCTCGACGGCGGTGAGGCCGATCTCGTCGGCCAGGGCCGGCGACGAGAAGCCGAGTTCGCGCGCGACGCGGGTCAAGGCGGCGTCGAGGCTGAGCCCCGCCTCGCAGCAGATGACCAGGAGATCGAGGCCGTCGGGAAGCTGCTTGCGCAGGAGGTTCTGCCGGCGCTTGATGGCTTGCTTCAGGCCGAACACCGGCGCGAAGCCGGCGACGAGCACGCCGCCGAGCAAGGCCAGGAGCTTCTGCATCGGCTGTATTTGCGGCGCAAACGCCCACAGCACGAAAAACGTGGCGATGCCGCCGATGAAGGGGGTCGCAAGGCGGATGCCGAGATAGATCGCCAGCGCGTCGCGCGAGCGCCAGCCCGCCCGCGCCAGCTGCTCGCTCGTCTTGCGGGCCTCCTCGCCGCGCAGCAGCTTCAACTTTTCCAGCACCTGCTTCAGCGAGCCGATCGTGGCGGCACGCCGGGCGTCGGCCGCCGATGTGCCGAGCATCTCGCCGCGCAGCTGGTCGCGGCGCTTCTTGTGGCTGCGCAGCCGCGCCGCCATCGGATCGCTCGGCATCAGGGCGTTGGCGAAGGCGATCAGCGTGATGAAAACGCCGATTCCGGCCATCACCGCGATCGTGGTCTCGTTGAGCAAGCCGCCGAACATTTTATATCTCGAACCGTACCATCTTGGCCATGACGCCGACGCCGGTGCCCATCATGCACGCGCCGTAAAAGAGCATGCGATGGCCGCGGTCCGTCGTGAACAGCAGCGCTATGTAGCTGTGGTTCACGACCGAGAGCACGCCGAGCATGATGAAGGGCAGGGCGCCGATGATCATCGCGCTCGCCCGCGCTTCGGACGACATGGCTCGGACCTTGAGCCGCATCTGCCGCCGCCGCCGCAGGATGTTGTCGAGGTTCTCGAGCGTCTCGGCGAGGTTGCCGCCGGTCTCGCGCTGAATGGACAGGGTGACGGTGAGGAACTTGAGCTCGGGCGCGCCGACGCGCTGCGCCGCATCCAGAAGCGCCTGCTCGGGTGGATGGCCGAGACGGATCTGATCGACCACCTGACGAAATTCGGGGCCCACGGGATCGCCGATCTCGGACGCGACGATGTTGAAGGTCTCGGTGATCGGCAGGCCCGATTTGAGGCCGCGCACCATGAGCCCGACCGCTTCGGGGAAGAGCATCATGAAACGGCTGGTTCGCCGCGCACCCAGGAACATGACGCCGAGATAGGGCAGCCAGGCGCCGGCCAGCAAGCTCGCCGGCAGCGCGATCAGCAGCGACACGCCGACAAACAGGGCCGCAACGAAGGCGACCACGGCGACCACGCCGCAGATGATGCCGAATTTGCCGAGGCTGATCTGGTGGCCGGTGCGATAGAGCCGCTGACGCAGCGCATCGGGCTTCGGGATGAAGCGCTTGACCATGCGGTCGAGCTTCTTCCTGTCGCCGCCGTCCTTCCGCAGCTGTAGCTCTTCGCCAGGCGTCGCCCCCTGGCCGCGTGTGCGCAGGCGGTCGACGCGCTTGGCCTGCTTCTTGTTGGAGTCATCGCCGAAGGCGAAGAAGAGGCAGAGCAGCGTGACGCCGACGCAGGCGGCGAGCAGCAGCAGCCGTGGATCGAGGGCGCTCATCCCATCGCCTCCAGCAGCGCCTTGTCGAGGCCGTAATACTCGGCGCGCGGCGTGAAATGCGGCCGCAGGCCGGAACTGACGAACTTGCCTTTGAGCTTGCCGTCCTGACCTTCGCCCTCGTACTGATAGGTGAAGAGATCCTGGGTGGTGATGATCTCGCCCTCCATGCCGACCACCTCGGTGACAGCGATGATGCGCCGCGAGCCGTCGCGCATGCGGCTGACCTGCAGGATCATGTGGACGGCGGCAGAGATCTGCTGGCGAACCGCCTTGGCGGGCAGGTTGACGCCGGACATGCCGACCATGTTCTCGAGGCGGGTCAGCGCCTCGCGCGGCCGGTTGGCGTGGATGGTGCAGAGCGAGCCGTCGTGGCCGGTGTTCATCGCCTGCAGCACGTCCATCGCCTCGGCGCCGCGGACCTCACCCAGGATGATGCGGTCGGGGCGCATGCGCAGCGTGTTCTTGACGAGATCGCGCATGGTGATCTCGCCCTTGCCTTCAAGGTTGGGCGGCCGCGTCTCGAGACGGACCACGTGCGGCTGCTGCAGCTGAAGCTCGGCCGCGTCCTCGATGGTACAGATACGCTCGCCCTCGTCGATCATCTGCGACATGGCGTTGAGCGTCGTGGTCTTACCGGAGCCAGTACCGCCGGAGATGACGATGTTGAGCCGGCTGCGCGCCGCGATCTTGAGCACCACCGCCATCTGCGGCGAAATCGAGCCGCTCTGTGCCATCGTGTCGAGCGTGATGGTCTTCTTGGAGAATTTACGTATCGAGATCGAGGTGCCATCGATGGCGAGCGGCGGCGCGATGACGTTGACGCGGCTGCCGTCGGCGAGGCGCGCGTCGACCAGCGGCGTCGATTCGTCGATGCGGCGACCGACGGCCGTGACGATGCGCGTGGCGACGCTCATGACATGGGTATTGTCGCGGAACGTAATGGGGGTGAGCTCGAGCTTGCCCTTGCGCTCGATATAGACCTGCTTCGGGCCGTTCACCATGATATCGCTGATGGTCTCGTCGGCGAGCAGCGGCTCGAGCGGACCCAGCCCCAGCATGTCATCGAGCAGCACCGTGACGAGGTCACGCTGCTCGAGCTGGTTGAGCTGGATCTTCTGTTCGACCAGGATCTCGCCGACGACGGCCTGGAGCTGACGGGCGAGCTCTGGGCGCTGCAGTTTGGAGGCGACCTCGGGGTCGATGCGCTCCATCACCAGCGGGTAGATCGTCGGGATCGCCTTGTCGATGCTGGCGCGGCTGGCGCTGACCTGGCCGGTACGCGGCGCCGGTGCTGCCGCCACGGGAACCGGCGCCGCCGGTGGCGCATCCTTCTGCGCCCTCTCGACGATCGAGTTGAGCGTCACGGTGATGAGGTCGCGCTGGGTCAAAGCCGACAGCGTGATCTTCTTCTCCTCGAGCGTCGCGCGCACCACCTCGTCGATGATCCGGGCGAGCTCGGCGCGCGACTTGGTCCGTGCCGCAGCGCCGTCGATCGCCGCCGATATCGCCGGCTCGACGACGAGGCGCGCCTCCTCGACGGTCATGTCGTTGCGCTTCGGGCCGATGGTTGCGACGGGTCGGGGCTCGGCCGGCGCTGCCGGCGCGACAGGGGCGGGGGGCGCAGCGTTGGCCGGGCGCTCCCGCCGGGCGTTGAGCGCCTGGAGCCGCGCTTGAAGCGAATCTTCCTTGCCGCCTTTACCGAACATTATTGTTGACCTTGCTTAAGAGCGTTTGAATCGGCTGAGCAATCCGCCGCCTTTGGATTTTTCTTCGTCACGGCCGGCAAGCCGCGCCGCAAACCGGCGCAGCTCGGCCGTGGCAGTGCTCTTGCCCGCTGCCGCCGGTAGCGCCGTGCCGCTTTGTGCGGCGGCCACCGCTGCCTTCGCGTCGAAGGGCACGACGAGATCGAGAGGGCTGCCGATGCCGCGCTCGAACTCCGGCCGCCCGATTTCGCCGCGGTGGCTGGCCCCCACTTGATTGGCGACAATGAGCGGCTTCGACCGGCTCTCCAGGGCCTTGGCAAGGTCGATCAGCCGATGGGTGTCGCGCAGCGCCGAGAGAGACAGGTCGGTGACGATGACGGTGGTGTCCGCTGCCGCGATCACTTGGCGGGCCATCGCGTCGAGCGTGCGCGGCAGATCGACGATGAGGCAGTCATAATCCTCGGCCAGCGCCGTCAACAGCGGCGCCACCGCGCCGCCATCGAACTGCAACAGCTCTTCCAGCGGCTCCTCGGTGGCGAGGATCGGCAGCTTCTCAGCATCGTTGACCATGGCGGCCGCGACCAGCATCGAATCGGTGCGTTCGGGGTGCTGGAGCGCCTCGCGCAGGCCGCGGCCCGGCTCGAGATCCAGGCTCAACGCAAGATTGCCGAAATGGAGATCGAGGTCGATCGCGGTCGTGCGCACCTTGAACTCGTGCGCCATCAGCCAGGCGATCGAGATCGCGAGCGTCGTCGTCCCGACGCCGCCGCGGGCCCCGATGAAGGCGAAGAGCTGCGTCGACCGCGCCGTGCCGGGCGCGCTGTAGACGCGCAGCGAGGCGGTGAGGGCCTGGCACAGCACGTCGCTCGATACCGGCTTGACGAGATAGTCGGCGACGCCGAACGCCGTGAGCTGGCGATAGAGGCTCACATCATTGACGGCGCCGATGGCAAGGATGGTCGTGTCGGGGCCGAGGACCTCGGCGAGCTCGGCGAGCTCGTTCACCGCGTCCGATGCCTCGGTAACGTCGACCAGCATCAACGTCGGCGGCGAGCTCGCGTCGATGGCGCGCCGCGCCGTCTCGATCCCGCCCGCGCGCACCTTCGCGTCGGACCAGCCGAGGCTGGCGACGGCGCGGCTGACCGTCTCCCGCGTCACGTCGTCGGCGACGCAGGCGACGAAACGGACGGCTCCGCTGGGCGCGGACACGGCTTTGGCTGCCTCGCTCGCCATACGCCTACCGATCGTCTCCGAAGCCGCGACCACTGGCCCTGAGCAGCCCGGCCAAGCCGGTCAGGCTGACGCTGTCTGGGTCCTTGGGTTTGTCGATGCGGTAGCGCGAGTAGCCGTAGATGGCCGGGTTGCCCTGGACGGGGCCCAGCGTGCGGCCGACCACCAGGTCGCGCGGATCGGCGACCATCAGCCCGAGATTGGTGGCGTCGGCGCAGCCGAAGTTGCTCGGCAGCGTGTTGCTATGGTCGCCGAACGGCGGCTTGGTCCAATTCGGGCAGTCGGGCGGCGTCACCACATAACGCTCGACGAAGATCATCATGCGGTCGTCGGCTGTGTCCGTTGCCGTGGCTGGAAGGGTCATGGCGCCGAGGCCGCGCGGGCCGATCTCTCGCGTGAGCTTCCCGATGCGCGCCGCCGCCAATTTGTCGCCGCGGGAGGGCTCGATATAGACATGGTCGTCGGTCGTGACTTCGGCCTGGTCGAGGAATGCGGCGAGGCCTTCGGCTTCGCCCTCGGCGAGATCGGCGCTGCCCGGTACGAAAGCCGCAGCGTGCTGCAGCCGTATGAAATCGACACGGAGCGTCTTGGGCGCTTGCGTGTCGCTCCACTCGGCGGCGGGCGGCGTGCACCCGGCGAGCGCCAATCCTAGGCCGAGGCAAAGAGGGAGAAGCAAGCGGTCTGTCATGACAATCCTCAATCGAGATCGAAGCCAGCGGGACCGATCAGGCTCGAGCCGGACCGGCTGATCGGTGGGGTGCCTTTCTTCAGCACCTGCGGCTTATACTGCGCACCGGTAAACAGCAGGTCATTGTCGGATGAGCTGACAAAGCCGTCGGTGGGCAGCTGCAATCGGTTCGCCATCATGGTCGGACGGACGATATAAGGAGTGACGATGATCACGAGTTCCGACTCCTTGCGCCGGAAAGACTCGGACCTGAAGAGCTGACCGAGCACCGGCACGTCGGCGAGCCACGGAAATTTTTGTATGTTCTGGGTCATATTGTTCTGGAGCAGGCCGGCGATGGCGAAGCTCTGGCCGCTGGCCAGATCCACCGTCGTGTCGGCGCGCCGCGTGGCGAGTGCCGGAATCTGAATGTTGTTGATGTTGACGGCGCCCGTGGTCGACAGTTCGCTCACCTCGGGAATGACATGCAGGTTGATGCGGTTGCCGGATGCGATGGTCGCGACGAAGCTAAGGGTTACGCCGAATTTCTTGAACGATATCGAGATCGTCTCCTGGCCGTTGGTGAAGCTCGATGCGACGGGGACAGGGAATTCGCCGCCGGCGAGAAAGCTTGCCGGCTCACCGGACACGGCTGTTAGATTGGGCTCGGCAAGCACGGTGATGAGCCCTTCGGCGTCGAGCGCATCGATGAGCGTGTTGACGTCGAGATTGCCGACCGTGGCCTTGCCGACCAGGTTGTCGACGGTGGTCTTAAGGTCGGTCGTCAGCGTGCGTGTGTTGAATATGCCGCCAACCGACGTGACGTTGGGGCCGCCTGCGAGACCCAACAGGAAATTGCCGTTGCGGAATGACGCATCCCAGTTGAATCCGAACTCCTTGATGAGGTCGCGCGAGATCTCCGCGACGCGGACGCGCAGATTGACCTGGTTGGGCGCATTGACCTTGACCCGGTTGACGAGCTGTTTTGTCGCGTCCGACAGGTAGCGCCCGACGATGCGGCGTATGTCATCGCCTTCGTCGGCGGAGAACACGGTGCCGTCGATCACTAGCGCATCGCCGACCGAGCTGACCGCAACGGAGCTGCGCGGCACCAGGTCGTGGATCGCGCTCTGGATGCGGCCGATGTCCCAGCCGACGCGGATCGTGGTGTCGAGCACCACCTTGTCACCCTTGCCGACGGCAAAGAGCGTGGTTTCGCCGCCCGACTTGCCGAAGACGTAGATGAGGTTGGGCGACTTGACCTGCACGTCGGCAACGTCCGGGTCGGCAACGAAGACGCTGTCGGCGCGCTGCGCGAGCCGCACGAGTATGCCCTTGCCGACTTCGATCACGATGGGACCGTTGCCGGCGGTAATGACGGTGGGGGCGGGCGCCGCAGGCGCATTCCCCGGCAGGAGCGCACCGGCCAGCGTCAGCGCGATGGCCATGCAGCGGAAAAGGAGGCGCATCATCAGAAGAAGCTCCAGAAGCTGCTGCGGTCCTGTTTTCGCTCGCCGCGGACCACCTCCACCTCAGCGGGGCCCTTGGGGTTCGGCGGTGCGATCAAGCGGGTCGCGTCGCTGTCGAAGGTGTAGGTGAGCTTGGGCCGGCCGCTAGCGGCCGCCGCTTCGGCCTCGTCGCGCGCGACGCTGCGCAGGGACAAGCTGATCTTGCCCAGGTCCGAGACGACGGCGATCACCTCGGCCTGCTTCGGCGTCACCTCGAGCGTCGCCGTCTTGCCGACCACGACGTCTTTGGTCTGATCGTCGACTCGCTGGTCCATGGCGAGGACGCGGATATCGGTCAGCACTGTCTCGCTGACGCGGTTCTCACGATTTTGACTGTCTTTCTTGGATTCTTGGGTCCCGTTCGCCGACCTCTTGTATGTCCATGTCGTCGCCGAATCGCTGCCCTTGACCATCATTGTCACGATGAGATCGACGTGGTCGCCGGGGAAAATGAAGCCGGCAACGCCCGAGCTCGGTGTCACGTTCACCGTGACGGCGCGATGGCCGGGCTCGAGCACGGCTGCGAGAAAGCCGCGGTCGCCTGGGCGCACGAGGCGCGTATCGGTAATCGGCTCGCCATCTCCCATGCCGGTGCGGACGACGGCGCCGATGAAATCCTCCAGCATGCGTTGGCCCTGGACCACATAGCTCGGCGAGATGCCGTCATTCGGCCATGGCTGCCACCGCAGATTTTCCGGTCGCACGAATTGACCGGTCAGCAGGTTCCCTTTGGCCACCAGGATCATCGTCGTGGGCTGCTGCGCCGGCTGCTGCTGGTTGCGTTGGGCTTCGAGCGCGGCGTTGCGCTCGGCCTCGAGCCAGGAGCGGCCGAGAAAGATCGTCAGGCCCGACACGACGAGCGCGACGACGATGAAAATGATTCGACGGGGCGACATATCAGGCTCCGCTAGTCAGGAGATGGAGGCGTGAGATGGCGATGCAGACGCCGCCGAGCGCCACGGCGACGCCGAACGGCATCGGTTGGCGCAATCTGCTGCGAAAGTCGGTGCCGACAGGACCGCCGCCCGGTCGGGCAGGCATCAAGCGGCCCAGCGGCGAGAGCTGCGCCAGGGCGAGCAGCCCGCCGGCGACCGCAGAGGTGAAGATCAGCAGGGCCATGAGGTCGAACCCGGCCCACAGCCCGGCAGCGGCCAGCAGCTTGACGTCGCCGCCGCCCAGCATGCGCCGCTCGAAGAGGAGCGCGCCGAGCGCGAGCAGCAACAGGCCCGCGCCAAGACCCTTCAGCGCGAACAAGACCGGCTGGCCGATGGCGAAGGCGGCGAAGGCGACGATGATCGCCGCCGAATAGCGGTTGGGGATGAGGTATGTGGCGGCATCGGTCAGCGCGGCGGCGAGGAGCGCCGCCGTGAGGACGAACAGGGCCGCCCAATGAACCCAGTCGATGAAGCTTGCGGCATAAGGCATGGGCTTCTCCGAATTCGCCCCGCCGCGAGCAGCCTCAATGCAGCCGCTTGTGGCTGCCACTCGACCGAAACGGGAGCCGCCACGGCGGCTCCCGTCCAGCCGAGAAGGTCGCGACGGACCAGCGATTAGCTGGCAGAGCTCAACTTGGTCGCGATCGTCTGGAAGGTGTTGCTGAGGTTGGTACCAACCAGCGTCACCGCACCAATGATCACGACCGAAATGAGCGCGGCGATCAGGCCGTACTCAATCGCGGTCGCACCACTGCGATCGCTAAGCAGCTTGTTCATAAAGTCGCGCATGAGAGTCATGCCTCCTAGGTCAAGTGAGCGACGGGGCAATCTTGGTCGGGACCCCTTAACACACCATTAATCGGCAGGCCAAAATACATACAACGCCTCCTATTACATGAAGCGTTCCGCCGAGTATTGGCCATATACTTCAGAGATTCTAAACGTGATTTAGTTAAAATTTAGAAAAAATCGCGGCAGTGGGAATTCCAGGGCTGCAACTTCCGGGCGTGCCCGATGGGGGGATGGCGGAACCGGAGGATGGCATTTGGGTTTGTCGCATGGAGCACGACGTCCAAGGAGGCGGCAGATGGAAAAGCTCGCGAGGCGTGGTCGTCCGATCGCTGCCGCCGGGCTGCTGGCCACACTTCTTGTACCGCCGCTCACAGTCCGGGGCGGCGCAGCGCAAGATCCGGCCGGCGCGCAGACCGGGCTGGACGAGCAGACGTCACGCGCAGCGGGGCAAAGCGACTCGGCCGCGCCGGTGCGCGCCTTCACCGATGAGCGGGGTCGCAGCTGCCGGGTCTACGCGCGTGCCGTGATCATCGACGGCGAGCCCAGAACCGCTTTTGCGACGGTGTGCCGCGAGTCGAGCGGCCGCTGGGTATTGTCGCGCTGAGGGGAGCCTGGCCGCCAGACGCTGGGCCGGTGGCGTGGGAGCTGGAATTAATGCGTCAAAGTGACGCATAATAGTGAATCCGATATTAACCCTTTAGTTCTTCCTTGTGCTCTCTGCGGCAAGACAGGCGCGAGACAAAGCCGAGGCATTTTCGCGCACCATCATGAAAAAGGCGAAATTCCCCTGCCGAATGTTTCACTTTGGCTGAAACCATGGTAGTGTGCGGGCCGTTCGTTTGCCGGCCGCGATTTCGCGTCGCAATCCAACACACCCACCGAACGGTGTAGATAAATCTTCCCCGAAAATCCCAGGAGCTCGTTATGAAGGCGCTGATTACCGCGTTTGCCCTGCTCTCGTTCGTCGCCGCTTCGACTGTTCCCATGATCACGAAGGCACAGGCGCAGACGGAGCAGACCACCCCGAAGAAGAAGGCGAAAAAGAAGAAGGCCGCCAAGAAGGTCTCCTCGGACAAGAAGAAGACCAGCAAGAACACCAAGATGAAGAAGCCGAGCCAGGCCTGATCGCCTCGCATCGCGGAAAAGGCCCCCGGGAATCTCTCCCGGGGGCCTTTCGATTCGCCGAGACGCCGCGTCGGTTCCCGGACATGCGCGTCGGCGTGCATTCGAGCGTGACCGGCGACCCTCCGGTCCAGTCGACTCTCCATCGCGCCACCCAGCCTCGGATGGCCATCGCATCTGCGGCGTCGCAGGCATTTGCTCCGGGGTGCCTAAGTCTTCCTTAACCCGCGCCCGATAGCCTCGGCTCGCAGTAGCGTCGGCGCAGCGGCGCGGGGAGACGGTATGGTGGAAGCTCCGATCGCATCGCAGCAATCTGCCGCCGCGCCAGCGCCGATTGTGCGCAGCAGGACGCTCATGCTCGTCTGTGGCGGCCTGCTCGCATCTTATCTGTGGCTCGCGCTGACATCTTGGGCTCAGGGTCATTTTCTCATGGGAGCCGGCCACGGGACCGTCGGCTACGACTTCTCCTGCTTCTGGGGAGCGGGAAAGTTGGCGCTGCAGGGCAGCGCAGCGTCCGCCTACGACTGGAGCACGCTGAAGCAACTACTCGATCAGGAACTCGCCTTCGATCAGGATCCACTACAGCCGGCAGTTCCCTTCTTCTATCCGCCGATCTTTTTCCTCGTGCTTGCGCCGCTGGCGCTGCTCCCCTTTCCGGCGGCGGTGGCAGCGTGGGCCGGCATCAAGCTTGCCGCCTACATGGCGGCTATTCGCGCCATCCTGCCGGGTGCCACCGCGACGATGACGGCATTGGCGGCGCCGGTGGTGATCATCGACCTGTGGATCGGGCAAAACGGGCTGCTGACCGCGGCCTTGCTTGGTGGCGCGCTCGCCACCCTCGACCGACGCCCGCTCGTCAGCGGCGTGCTCATCGGGTTGCTCGTGTATAAGCCGCACTTCGGCGTTCTCCTGCCGCTGATCCTCGCTATCACCGGGCGCTGGCGCGTCTTCGGCAGCGCTGCCGCGACGGTCATTGTGCTCATCGGCATCACCGGGACGATCTTTGGCTGGGACGTGTTCGCGGTCGCGGCGCAAGCGATGATGTCAGCGAACCGGTACCACCTGGTGGACGGGGATACGCCATGGTTCAAGCTGCAAACCGTGTACGGCGCGCTTCGTGCGGCCGGCCTCGGCAGCGCGCCGGCTTGGTCGGCCCATATCGCCGTCGCCGGCGCGGCCACCGCCGCGACGGCCTGGATCTGGCGCGGCGAGGCGTGTTACGCGCTCAAGGCCGCGAGCTTGTCAACGGCGGCCCTGCTCTTGCCACCCTATCTGGCGATCTATGACTTGCCGATCCTGGCCGTGCCGATGGCCTTCCTGGTTCGCGATGCGCTGGAAGCCGGCCTGCAGCGCTGGCACACGCTGGCCTTGACGCTCGCGCTGACCGGCATCTTCATGCTGGAATACGCGTTTCCGGAGGCCAACGAGCCGGTCGGTCCGATCGCCTTCGTGACGTTGGCGGCAATCATCGCCGCGCGGCTTGCGGCTCGTCTGTCGGCGGGCGATCCTCCGGTGCAGCGGCACCTCGCCCCGTCCTGACGACGGCCCACGGCGCGATTTGGCGGCGTCGGTCCCGATGGCCGATCATGTGCTTGGCGTCGGCAGGCCGTCGATGCGCGGCTGCGATACTCGTGGCAACTCCTCGGCGTGAATTCGCGCCGCGAGCACCAGCAGCAAGGCAGCCTCAACCAATGGCGCGACGAGCAGATGCGTCAGCAGGGCGCCGCCGCGCGATAACAGTGGCACCAGGCAGATCGCCGCCAGCGTGATCCTTTCCCACGGCAAAGCTTGCCGGCGCAAGCCGCTGCGGGCGAGCCACGCCACGGGAAACGCGAGCAGCGTCAAGTCGTAATCGAGTACGAATGGCGTCGCGAGAGGCACGGCCGTCATCAGGATGGCGTTCTTCAGCTCCTGTCTTGTCGGTCGGCGCCAGACCCATGCCACGAGCGCGGCCGCACCGAGCGTGGTGATGCCCTGGACGGCATAGGCCAACGGAACGGAGCCGCCGGCGAGTCGCGTGGCGGCAAATGCCGATTGCATCTTGTGGTAGGGAACGAGCCCAAGCTCCAGCATAGAGCGGGCAAAGGGCAGGCTGGCGACGAAATCGGACCATGCGTCGGGGCCGAACATCGCGAGGCTCGCGGCCGCCAGCACCAGGACGGTCGCCGCGGCGGCGAGAATGGTCCGCCAATGGCCGCCCGCAGCGAGCGCGATAGGGATGACGATGCCGAGTTGCGGCTTGAAGGCAATGACGCCGATCAGGACGCCGGCGAGCGTCGGCCAGCCCGGCAGGAGCAGGAGACCCCAACCCAGCAGCGCCGCGGTGAGAAGCCCGTTCTGGCCGTGACTGAGGCAGATGAACACCGCCGGAAAAGCCAGGCCGGCCCACAGGGTCAAACGCCCAGGCAGAATTCGCCAGAGTGCCGCGAGGTAGGCCGCAAGCCCGACCACCAGCCACACCGCCAGCGACCAGAGATAAGGCAGAAGCGCCAAGGGATAGACGAGGAGGAGGGCGATGGGCGGGTACGCCCATGCATAGAACAGGCCCCCGCTCGCCGCAGGGTCGACGGCATGCTCCAACGCGGCCAGCCCCTCGGGTGAGTAGATCGCCCGTGCCTGATCGCCATGGAGCGCCGAGGAGACGGTCCAAAAGCTGAGAAAATCCGTGCCGAGCGGTCGTCCGAGGGGGTCGTTGATGCCCTGGCCCGTGAGCGCCCACAGCGCCGCAACGGCATAGGCGGCGATCAGGATCGTCGAGTAGTCGCGCAGCCGCCGGCCGGTGAGCCAAGACGCCTCGCGCAATGCCGCCAAAACCAAGGTGCACCTTCCGGACCGGCGTGCATCGCGGCCGATGCACCGCGGCCCGACTATGCGGCGGCTTGTTTACCGAATGCTTTATTTCGCGCTGCGGCAACGTAACGAGCTTTAAAGAAAGCACGGACGACAATGCGCCTCGCCGATCCGCGATGGCGAATACGCAAGGTGACGATGTCCGCGCAAACCGAAGCCACGATGAAAGTGCCGGGCATTCGCCCCGCCTGGCGGCGTCCTGCCCTGTCCTGGCCGTTGATCGTCGTGGTGATCGCATTCGTGCGACCGCTGCGCGACGGACTTGCCGTCCTCAACGATCCCGACACCTACCTGCACATCGCCGCCGGACAATGGATGATCGCGCATCGCGCCCTGCCGCTGCACGATCCTTTCTCTCACTCGATGCCCGGGGCGACCTGGGTCCCGCACGAGTGGCTGGCCGAGATCGTTCTGGCCCGCATCTATGACGGGTTCGGCTGGCCGGGCCTGATCCTTCTCACGACGATCTGCTTCGCTATCACCCTGGCTTTGCTCACCCGCAAGCTGCTCGACCATTTCGAGCCCTTGTCGACGCTCGTGCTGGTGGCGCTGAGCACCGTGTTGATCCTGCCTCATCTGCTGGCGCGCCCGCACGTCTTGGCTTTTCCGCTCGTGGTCACTTGGTCGGCGGCGCTGATCTCGGCACGCGACTCCGGCCGCGCGCCGCCGCTCTGGATCCTGCCGGTGATGACGCTCTGGGCCAACCTCCACGGCGGCTTCATGTTCGGCCTGGCGCTCGCCGTCTTCCTCGGCGCCGAAGCCGTGCTCGCCGCGGTATCGATGGATCAACGCCTCATTGCCTTGCGCCAATGGGGCGGCTTCGTCGCGCTCGCCGGCGTCGCGGCGCTGCTCACGCCGAACGGGCTCGACGGACTGCTGCTGCCCTTCCGCGTCAACGCCATGCCCATCCTGCAGCGCAGCTTCGGCGAATGGATGAGCCCCAACTTTCAGCAGTTTGACGCGCTCGAGATATGGATTTTGGGCATCATGTTCGTCGGTTTCGCCCTTGGTCTCAAGCTCTCCGCCGGACGCGTGCTGCTGCTGCTCGCCCTCTTTCACATGGCGCTGCAGCATACGCGGCACGCCGATCTCGTAGCGCTGGTCGCGCCGCTCGCGGTTGCGGCGTCGCTGGGGCCGTTGGTGGCGACGCGCGTCAATGCGTCGCCGCCCTCTGCGCTTCGCCGCGGCGTAGCTGCCCTGGCGAACGCTGCCGGCAGCCTCGGGGTCGCGGTCGCGGTCGCCATCATTCTGGCGGCGGGCGGCATTGTGCTGTTGCGTCCGATCGAGCGTCCGGACGGGCCGGAGACGCCCAAGACGGCGCTGGCGACGGCCATGCGCATGGGGCTGTCAGGGCCCGTCTTCAACAGCGAGACCTTCGGCGGCTACCTGATCTTCAACGGCGTGCCGACCTTCATCGATGGCCGCATCGAGATGTACGGCGACGCGTTCCTGGGCCGCTATCTCGATGCCGAGGAAGGCAAGGAGACCGCCCTCACCGGCGTGCTCGACCAGTACGGCATCACCTGGACATTGCTCATGCCGCAGAACCACATCATCGAGGTCTTGGATCATCTGCCCGGATGGCAACGCGTCTATGCCGATCGCTATGCCGTCATCCATGTGCGGCAGGCAGCACCGCCGCGGTGAGCGCTTAGCGCTAGGCCTGGAGCGGCAGATCGAAGAGCAGGATCTCGCCCTCAGCTTTCCTCTCGCGCGGCGTGGTGGTGCGGTCCAAACCCATCAACAGCGGAGCAGGCAGGCTATCCGTTACTCCGCTGCAACGGCGCGCATCGATGATCTCGCCGGTGTGCCCGACATCGCGCACAGAATGAAGGAGGTTACGATCAGCGGCGTCAGCAGGCCCAAGGGCGTTGCCCGGGGCGGATTGATCAGCGGGAGCAGCCAGCCCGCCAGCATCAGCGTCACGAGGTAGAGCGGCGCTCCCTCGTCGAGCGCTCGGCAGAACAGCAACCCGGCGGCGATGGCCAGCAGCAATGCGTCATAGCTCGAGACATGCGGCGCCGCGAGGATCGCCGCGGCCAGCAGCACGGCGAGCTGCAGGTCGGGCGTCAAAGGGCGGCGGAACGCCAGGAACACGCTGACGCCCGCCGCCAGCGTGGCTGTCGCCTGGGCGAAATTGGCCACCCCATGAGAGGCACCGAGCACCCAGGCGCAGGTATAGACGCTAAGCCCCCAGGAGCGGCCCGACTCGAGCCAGTTGCCATAGAAATCGGCGGCGGGACTGACCATCATCTCAAGCCATAGCCGCCAAGTCTCCACGCCGAATACCGCGAGGCTCGCGAGCGCGAGGAGACCTGCCGTCGCTGCAGCGCTGGTCAGCGCCCGCCACTGGCGGGCGGCGACCAGCGCGATCGGCACCATCAGCCAGAGCGTCGGCTTGATGCTGGCGGCGCCGAGCAGGATGCCGGCCAAACCGGGATGGCGCGCCAGCAGCCCGAAGCCGCCGACCAGGAGCGCGCCGGTGAGGAAGGCGTTCTGGCCGGCGATGACGGTCAGCGAGCTGGCCGGGCAGAGCGCCAGCGACGCCAGCAGCGGCCACTTCCGATGGCCGGGCCCGCCATAGAGCCAGAGGGCGACCGCGAGGGCGGCCGCGGTGACCGCCATGAAAAGCGCATAAGAGGACGAGAAGGGGATGAGTGAGAAGGGCAGCGCCAGCAACAGGTAGTGCGGCGGGTAGAGCCAGGGATGGAATGGCAGCATCCTCGACAGCTTGTCGGCGAACATCGCGTTCTGGTACGCGGTGAAACCGTGACCGTCGAAGATCAGCGGCAGGTTGCCTTCGAGATAGGCCCGCGCCGCGGCGTAGAAGACCATCCAATCCGTGCCGGGGGCGTTGTAGCGGGGACCGATCGAGCCGTCATGGCCGAAGGTCGAGATGAAGACGGCCCAGCCATAGAGCCCGGACAAGCCGCAAGTGACCGCGACCAAGGTTAGGGTCTGCCGTGTCAACGGTACCATCCAGTCGCACCCACGCTGCCCTGCGTGGGAGCGATCGTCTGTCAGATCTCTTTACCCTTGGTTATCGAGACGCTTTTTCGCCCCTCTCAAACCTCCTTGCCGATGGCGCGATCGACCGACAGCCCGTCGCCGCCGCGGAAGACGATGGCCAGACACAGAATTCCCAGGAGCAGCGGATACTCGAACCCGCGGGCGGTCCAGAAAAAGCCCTGCGGCAGATGCACGCCGAAGACGATGACCGCCATCTCGATGAAGAGGAGCAGCGCCACCGGCCGCGTGAGCAAGCCGATGGCCAGCATGATGCCGCCGACGAGCTCGAGGATGCCGATCCAATAGGCCCACGCGATTCCCGGCTGGAAGCCCATGGTCGCGAGATTGGTGGCGAGCCCGTTCACGCCGCCTTGGAAAAGCTTCGCATAGCCGTGCGGCACCAGGACGGCTCCGGTAACGAAACGCATGAGCGGGTAGCTGTAAGGCGCCAGTGAACCATAAATGCCGCGAAGCGCTGGTATGACCGGGCGCGGCGCGGCGGTCTGCTGCATGCTCATTTGTCGTCTCCCCCTGAGCGCCGGCCATGGTCGGGCGGCCGGCGCGGCGGGAGCAGAATAGCACTGGGCCGCCGCTACACGTATCCCGAGATTATCCCGCGATCACGCGCGCGTCAGGGGGTGGTCGTGCAGGCGAACGTGGCGCGGGCGGGCGTGAGGACGGGACAATAGTTGAGCGTCACGTCGCGAGCGACGCGCTCGGCCGTCATGCCGGGGCCGCAGCTCTGGGCGGCGACGCCGCGCACCTGCGCCTTCGTCGTGGTCAGC
>DASVOY010000309.1:0-1823 GCA_036383115.1 Allostellaceae bacterium | reverse complement strand
CGCCAGCACGAAGGCCATGGCGTTGACGACGATGAGGAAGCCGAGCTGGCCGCCGGGCAGGCTGGTCAACAGATGCTCGACCCAGAGGTCGCCGTTGACGCCGCGGAACACCAGGCTGAACACCGTCGAGCCGACCAGGATGAAGATGACGAAGGACGACAGCTTGGCGGTCGAATTCATCGCCTGGCGCAGCAGGTCCCAGCCGAGCCGGCGATTGGCGAGCGCGAGGAGGAGGGCGCCCGAGGCGCCCATGGCGCCGCCCTCGGTCGGCGTGGCGATGCCGAGGAAGATGGTGCCGAGCACGAGGAAGATGAGCGCCAGCGGCGGCATCATCACGATCACCACCTGCTGAGCGAGGCGGCTGAGCAGATTCAGCTTGAGCAAGCGATCGGCGACCGCCACGACATAAGCGGCGAGGCCAGCGGCGGCGGCGGCCCAGATCACGTCGATCCGGTAACTGAGAAGATAGGCGCCGGCCACCGCCAGCGCCACGATGACTGCCAGCGACGCATAGCCGGCGTGGCCGTCGGGGTCGCGAATGGTGATGGCAGCGGGGGGCAAGGCCGGTGCGTCTTTCGGCCGAAGCACGGTAATGACGAAGACGTAGACGGCGTAGAGCGCCGCCAGGCCGAAGCCGGGGATGAAGGCGCCCTGATACATGTCGCCGACGGAGCGGCCGAGCTGGTCGGCCATGACGATGAGCACTAGGCTCGGCGGAATGATCTGCGCCAGCGTGCCCGACGCGGCGATGACGCCGGCGGCCAGGCGCCGGTCGTAGCCGTAGCGCAGCATGATCGGCAGCGAGATCAGTCCCATCGAGATGACGGAGGCCGCGACGACGCCGGTGGTCGCGGCCAGCAGCGCGCCGACGAAGACCACGGCATAGGCGAGCCCGCCGCGCACCGGGCCGAAGAGCTGGCCGACGGTTTCGAGCAGGTCTTCGGCCATGCCGCTGCGCTCGAGGATCAGCCCCATGAAGGTGAAGAAGGGGATGGCCAGCAAGGTGTCGTTGCGCATGATGCCGAAGACGCGCTCCGGCAGCGCCTGCAGCAGCTCCGGGCCGAGCAGGCCGTAATGGATGGCAAGGGCACCGAAGGCCAGGCCGTTCGCGGCGAGCGAGAAGGCGACGGGGTAGCCGATCAGCAGGAAGATGACCAGCGCCGCGAACATCAGCGGCGCCATGTTGGCGATGATCAGCTGGCTCACAGCGCCTGCTCCTTGGCTTCGGGCGGCACGTGGTCGCCGTCTTTTGCGCTGGGATCGGGAATCTTGCCGGCGAGGAAGGCCGCGCGCTTGATGATCTCGGAGATGCCCTGCAGCACCAGCAGGAAGAACCCGACCGGGATCAGCAGCTTGACCGGCCAGCGGAGCAGGCCGCCGGCATCGGCCGATGTCTCATTCCGGAAGTACGATTCGACGACCATCGGCCAGGACAGCCACAGGATGATGATCGCCATGGGCAGCAGGAAGAGGAGGCCGCCCAGCAGGTCGATCCAGGCGCGCGTCCTCGGCGACAGCCGGCCGATGATGATGTCGATGCGGACATGCTCGTTGTTGAGCAGCGTATAGCCGGCGCCGAGCAGGAACACGGCGGAGAAGAGATACCACTGCAACTCGAGCCAGGCGTTGGAGCTCGTGTCGAAGATGTAGCGGACGGTCGCATTGCCCGCGCTCACCACCACCATCACCAGGATCAGCCAATAGACGGTGCGGCCGACCCGATCGTTCAAACCGTCGATCAGCGCGCTCATTTTCAAGAGGATGTCCACGACCGCTCCCTGTGCCGATTTTTCATTGGCCCCCACTGGCGCGGCAATATGACA
>DASVOY010000308.1:0-3283 GCA_036383115.1 Allostellaceae bacterium | reverse complement strand
CGTGCCGGCAAGCCCGGATAGGCTGATGACGAAGCCCGCGACCGTGGCGATGCGCAGCGGCATCACCGAGAAATTCACGAACATGTTGAGCCACAGCCGCACCAGCCGGCGGATATTGTAGTTGCTGCGTCCATGCGTGCGCGGCAGGTGCTGCACCTCGAGCGCGCCGACCGATTGCGTCACCTGCAGGATGAGGCCGTCGACATAGGGGAACGGCCCGTCATAGCGCGTCACCTGCTCGGCGACGAACGCGGTCATGCAGCGGAAGGTGGAGAGATAAAGCCCCTTCGGCTTGTCGAGCAGCCAATCGGCGACGCGATTGGTGAAGCGGCTGCCGATATTGCGCCAGCGCGCGTGCTCCTTGCTGGCATAGTGCGTGTAGACGACTTCGCGGCCGGTCGTCTGCGCATGCTCGAGGAGGCGCAGGACTTCATCGGGCGGGTTCTGCAGATCGTCGTCCATGGTGATGATGTGCGCCCCGCGCGCATGGCGCAGCCCCGCCATGACCGCGTTGTGCTCGCCGAAATTGCGCGACAGGTTGACGAGCGTCACCGGCACCTTGGTGGTGGCGAGGAGCTCGCGGCACACCTCGAGGCTCCGGTCGGGGCTGCAATCATTGACGAGCACGATCTCATGGCCGCCCGGCACGGCGAGGCCGGCCAGCGCCGTCACCAGCTCGCCGACGCTCTCGGCACCGTTGTACACGGGAATGACGATGCTGAGCGCGAGCGAGGGACCCATCATGGCTTCACCGCAACGGCCAGGATCGAGCCGCCGAAGGGCAGGGAGATTCGCGCCCGGAGCAGCCGGCTCTCCAGCGCCATGACGGCGCCGAACGCGCGCTCGACCGGCGCCGGCAGGAGCTGCACGTCGCTCTCCGGCCCGCCCGCGCCGCGTCGCCACAGCTTGCGCCGCAGCACCATGACGGGAAAGAGAAAACTGTTCCAGTAGCGCGCCCGCACGCCGGCGAAGCCGGTGGCGGCAAGCAGGCGCCTGAGTTCGCCGCGGCCATAACGCCGGGCGTTGTCGACCGCAATATCGTGCTGCGAATAGAGCCAGCGATAGGCCGGCAGGTTGAGCACGAGCACGCCACCGGGCTTGAGGCAGCGGCGAAATGCGGACAGCGCCGCGACGTCGTTGACACCGCGATGGCACAGCACGTCGGCGCTGAGGATGGCGTCGAAGGACGCCTCGGCGAAAGGCAGCCGGTCGACCGAGCCGACGCAGACCGTGCGTCTGCTCTTGGCGCGCGCGACCGCGGCCGCGCCGGCGTCGATGTCGAGGCCGATGATGGTCGTCGCCCGCGGCAGTGCCCGCGCCAGGCGCGTGAGCAGCCCGCCGGTGCCGCAGCCGGCATCGAGGACGGCGCCTGGGTTGCCGCCGGCGCCGGCGAGCGCGCCGAGGAGGTTGGCATGGAGGCCGCGGAACCACCACATCCGCTCCTCCGCCGCCGCAAGCCGCTCATATTCGCTACGCTCCACAGCTCAGTCCGCGGCGCTTGGGTTGCTGCTGCCGGCCAGCCGATGGTGCCGGCCGCCCTGCGCGAGGATGTCGCGCCGGTCGAGCACCACCGAGAGCAGCGTGCCCATGCGCTCCACGCGGAAGATCTCCTTGCCCGGCACCGCCTTGTTGCAGCGGTCCTTGGTGAAGGCGATGAAGAACTCGGCCTCTTCCGGGCTGCCGGTGAAGATGAAGTTGCTCGGGAAGTAATAGGCGGCCGAGATCGGCGGGCCGCAGGCGGCGACGATGAAGTCATGATTCATGAAGTCGGCACCGTATTCGGCGCGCAGATGGTCCTCGAGCCCGGCCACCGCCTCGGCATAGGAATTGGCCCAGTAATCGAGCTTGAACAGCCCGGCCGCGCCCTCGACCCCGCCAATGAAGCCGTTGTAGTAGACGTATTCGTCGGGGTGCAGCATGGCCATGACCGCGACATGGCCGAGCCCATAGAGCCCGAGCGCGCCATAGGCGAAGGGCCGCAAGCGGAGCCCCGCCAGCACGTCGAGCGCGCGATCGGCGACGATTGCCGCGAGCGCGGCAATGGGCGGCAGCACGAAGATGAAATGCCGCATGCCGTCGAACAGCACGGCCTTGATCGCGATCGCGTAGACGACCGGAAAGACGATGGTGAAGGCGACGATGAAGAGCCGGAGCGTCGCCGTGCGATCGAGCGCCCAGCCGTGCCGCCGCGCGATGACGATCGCGGCCACGGGCGCGGCTACCAGCAATGCCAGGACGATCTCGGGCAGCGCCAGTACGATATGCACCGGCAGATAGGCCCAGGGCAGGTCGCTGGCCGAGACGTACTCGCCGGCGAAGAGCGTGCGGAACGGGAAGATCTCGTGCGAGAAATAGATGATGGCGCGCACCGGGTTAAGCAGCGGCGACTGCTGCGCCCACGGCCAGAAGACGAGCATCACCGGCCACGCCACCAATCCCGCCGGCAGCAGCACGTGCCAGAAGCTCGTCCAGGCATCGCCGATGACGACGCCGACGCGCCGCGTCGCGGCGCCGCGCCACAGCACGAACAGCAGCAGCACGAGCCCGATATAGCCGAAGAGCAGCAGCCCGCCGACGCGCACGCTCAGCGCGAGGCCCGTTGCGAGGCCGAGCTTCGCCACCAGCGCCCCGCGCGGGCGCGGCAGCTCCGGCACGATGCGGGCGAGGTAATAGATCGCCCAGACCATGCCGACCGCGAAGGGGATGTCCTTCGGGTTGTTGAACATCTGGCCGTAGTAGTTGGGCGTGAGCAGCAGGAAGAACGCGGCGATGAACCCGGCGCGCGGCCCGGCGAGGCAGCGAGCCAGCTTCCACACGCCGATGATGCCGAGGACGCCGACGAGGCCGTTCAGCAGATGCCGCGTCTCGTACATGCCGAGGGGCGACAGGTGGTTCAGCGCGGCTGCCGTCATGTCGAAGCCGGCGCCGTAATTGTTGATGTCGTCCCACTCGAGCGCGCGCAGATCGTGGAAGAAGGAGAGGTAGTAATCGAGGGCGTAGACCCCGTACCAATTATGGACGTCCTCGTCCCAGGTGACGCCGTAATCCGTGAAGGTGACGATCACCAGCGCCGCCGCCACGACGAAGAGCGCAAAGGCGAGGTGGTCCCAGAGCGGGCGCTCGATGGGGCGCGCGACGACAGGGCGCAACAGCGCCATCGTCGCGATCGGTTCGTTTATCTCGATGCTATCAGCGCTCACGAATCACATACCTGCGACACCCTCCCGCGAAGCGGAAGGGTGAGGGGAAGCGCCCACGCGGAATAGCGGCGCTAGCCAAGACC
>DASVOY010000307.1:0-3060 GCA_036383115.1 Allostellaceae bacterium | reverse complement strand
GATCATCGGTGCGGTGACGCTGGTTGGTTCCAACCTCAGCGGCACCTTCGCGACGATCGCGTCCAAGCTGAGCACTGCCAGCTAACGCACGAACGGCGCGTAGCATGCCTCCGCGCCGGACCGTTGCGAGCTAAAGCAAAGAGGGCCGCTGTTCGCGCAGCGGCCCTCTCGGCGTCTTTGGAGGTCGAATGTAACCCGGCCAATTTACCATGGTCGCCGCCCGTGATTGCACTTGATACATTGCATTTTAGAATTCGCCGCCTTCCGCCCTGCCGGACAATAGGTTCAGCCCTTCATCTCGGCGAGATATTGCCGCGCCAGGACCTTGCCTTCCTCGACCGCCGGCTGGTCGAAGGCGTCGACGCCCAGCAGATCGGCGGCGATGACGGTCTCCAACATGAAATGCATGAGGAGCGCGCCCAGCGCCTGCTCGTCGAGCCGCTCCAAATGGAAGATGCGCGTCGGGCGGCCGTTGCGGATGAGGCTCGTCGCCGTAGCGCGCTGCTCGGCATCGAGCAGATCCCCCATGGCACGGCCGGCGAGATAGGCGAGTTCGCGGTCCTCGGCAAGGTCGGGCGGCATCCGCGCCCCCTGCCCGGCGACGTCGAGGGTGACGAGGCTGAACATCTTGTCCGCGGGGCCGGCGCGGTAGAGCTGTAGCTGGCTGTGCTGATCGATCGCGCCCATGGCGCGCACCGGCGTGGTGCCCTTGCCATCCTTGCCCAGGCTCTCAGCCCAGAGCTGGCGGAACCATAAGCCGAAGGCGGCGAGCCGGTCGACATAGGGCATCAGCACGGTAATGGCGATGCCGCGGCGCTCGGCGAGCGCGACCGAGAGCGCGGCGCCGAGCGCGGGCGGCGCCTCGCGCGCCGCGGCGGCGCCGAGCGTCGCGTCGAGCACCGCCGCGGCGCCCACGCGCAATGCCGCAGGGTCGAGGCCGGCAATGAGCGCCGGCAGCACCGCGACGTTCGAGAGCACGGTGAAGCGACCGCCCACGCCGGGATCGTGGTCAAGGATGCGCATCTCGTGGCGCTTGGCGAGGCGGCGCAGCGGGCTGTCGCGCGGCTCGGTGATCGCAACCAGGCGGTCGCCCAGATCGGAGGTGCCGAGCGATTGGCGCAGCCAGTCGAGGCTGACGAGGAGTTGCGTCAAGGTCTCCGCCGTACCGCCGGACTTCGAGATGGCGACGACGCCGGTGCGCTCGGGATCGAGCGCGGCGAAGAGCGCGGCGAAGGTGGCGGGATCGATGTTCTCCATGAAATGCAGCCTCGGCGCGCCGGCGCGCGGGCCCAAGCCCTGATCGGCGAGGGCACAGAGCGTCTGCCCGCCGAGGCTCGACCCGCCGATGCCGAGCACCAGCACGTGGTCGAAGCGGTGGCGGAACTCGTCGGCGAGGGGCGCGAGCTCCGCGAGGTCGTCGCGACGCGCCGGCAGGCGCAGCAGCGGCAGGCTGCCATCGTCGCGGCGACGCTGCAGCATCGCGAGCGACGGCTTGGCGCGGGCCAGCGCCGCGTCGAGCTCGCCGGCGGTGACGCCCCGCGGACCGACCGTCTCGGCGAGGCATCCGGCAATGTCATGGCGATAGGGCATGAGATTCTCTGGCGTGGCTGGCCGCGGGACGCTATCGAACACCCCGCCGGCGCGGAAGGTTCATCGCGCCGGTCAGCTGCCGCTCGGCGTCACTTCCTGGGCGTGGGCGAGGTTCTCCGGCGACCCCACGACAACGAAAGAAACCTTGTCCGGGTCGAGCAGCTTGCGCGCGACCCGCTTGGCGTCGTCGAGCGTCACCGCCTCGATCAGCGCCTTGCGCCGCTCGAGATAGTCGATGCCGAGCCGGTCGCGCTGGATGGCGACGAGCAGCGCCGCGATATGGCCGGTCGAATCGAGGCTCAGCGGGAAGGAGCCTGTGAGATAAGTCTTGGCGTCATCGAGCTCCTGCGCCGTCGGGCCTTCATCGCGCATGCGTCGCCATTCGGCGCGGATGATGTCGATCGACTGCGCAACGCGGCTGTTCTGAGTGGCGACGCTGCCGAGGATGAGGCCGCTGTGCTGCAGCGGCTCGAGTCCGCTATAGACCGAGTAGGCGAGGCCGCGCTTCTCGCGCACCTCCTCGGTGAGCCGCGAGGCGAAGCCGCCGCCGCCGAGCACGTGGTTGATGACGTAGGCCGCATACCAGTCGGGATCGTTGCGCTTGATGCCGGGCTGGCCGAAGGCAACGACGCTCTGCGGGATCGGCAGCTTGGCGAGCAGCAGCGGCTTCTCGGGCGAGGCCGTGACGTCCGGCACCGTCGGGACGACGGCGCGCGGCGGCAGGTCGCCGAAGGTCCTGTCGAGCAGCGTCTTCAGCGCCTCGGGGGTGACGTCGCCGACGACGCCGATCAGCATCACGTCGCGGCCGAACCGGTCATGCACCACCGCCCGCATGTCGGGCACGGTAATGCGCGCCACGCTCTCCGGCGTGCCGCGCACCGGCTGCGCATAGGAATGGCCGTCGAAGGCGTTGCGCCACCACAGCCGGTTGGCGATATAGCGCGGCTCGCGGGCGTCGCGCGCCAGCTCGGAGAGGACTTGGTTGCGCACCCGCGCCACCGCCGGATCGTCGAAGCGCGGCGCGGTGAGGGACAGGCGCAGGAGGTCGAGCGCCGGCGCGAGACTGGCGGTGGTGGTGCGCAGCGACGCATCCATCGCGTCCTGCGACGCGTCGAACCCGAGCGAGGCGGCAAGATCCTCGAGCCGACCCTGGAAGGCTTGGCTGTCGAGATCGCCGGCGCCCTCGTCGAGCAGGTTCGAGGTCAGCATGGCGAGCCCGGCCTTGTCCGCCGGATCGAGTGCAGCACCGCCGCGGAAGCTGACGTCGAGCGTCACCACCGGCAGGCTGTGGTCCTCGACCAGCCAAGCGGTGATGCCGCTGGCGCTCCGGACCTCCTCGATCTTGTTCGCCGCCTGCGCCGGTATGGCGACAAGCAGCAGCGCGGTGCCGACCAGCGCGCGCATCATGGGAAGGCTCCTCACGATGTCGGCTCCGGCAGGAGGACGCCGGTCACTGCCGTGTCCTCATGG
>DASVOY010000306.1:0-3117 GCA_036383115.1 Allostellaceae bacterium | reverse complement strand
GGAGCTCGATGTGCGCGCCAGCGCCGGCGCCGGCCTCATCGGCGGCAACGAGAAGGTGATCGCCGAGTGGCAGGTGCCGAGCGAGGTGGTGCGCGGCTACAGCACCGCGCCCGCCACCGAGATGCGCATCATCACGGTGATGGGCGACAGCATGGAGCCGGCGCTCCTGCCGGGCCAGCGCGTAGAGTTCGCCCGCCTCGACGCCGCCGGCCTGGAACAGCGGCACCAGCTTCATCACCAGCTCGAGCGGCAGGAAGGGCCGCTTGAAGCGGTCTTCATAATGCTGGTAGCTGCTGCCGTGCTCCATGCCGAGCGCCTGGGCGACCTCGCGGATCGACAGGCCGGCGCGCTGGCGCAGCTGCTTCAATTGCCGGGAGGCGGCGGAGACGGTCGGCATCGACGCAGTCTGTACGCCGAACCAATACGGTGCCACACGCTTTTTGCATTGACACTCGACCGCAAATAGCGTATACACCGACTTCCCATGCGCGTGGCGGTGAGCCTCCGCCGGCGCATGGCGAAACCACGAAAACGGGGACTCCTGGTGCATCGTCGAGCGCGCTCCCATTCAGTGTTCTCAGGTGAGAACACAACGAGAACGATAGCCGAGCGACCGCCGGTTGTCACCAGCGGCGACCATGCGCCCGCGCATTGCGGCTATGTCGGAGCCGAGGCCTGGCGCTACGGCGACGGCAGCCCTTTCTGCGATGCGCCGGCGGCGCCGGGCTCGTCCTATTGCGAGCGCCATCAGGCGCTCTGCGCCATCGCGCCCGATTCCGCGGCCGGAGACGCGGCGGCGCGGACGCTGATGCGCGCGGCCGATGCGGCCGTCATCCCGCCGCCCGAACTGGGGTTTCTCGCCGCCGTGACCATCCCCGAGCTCGAGGCGGATGTGGAGCGCGGCGACATCGCCGCCTGCGTCGATCTCCCGCCGGAGCGTGGCGGGGCGGAGTGAGCGGGAGCGGTTCGACAAGGGAGGCGCGGCGATGGCGAAGGCAAGACGGGGCAGGCCGAGGAAGCGAGGCGAGGGGGAGGGGCCGACGCCGGAGCGGTGGCGGCGCGGCGATGTCGAGCGGCTCGACCGCAGCATCGCCGATGAGGAGGGCAGGCCGGCGCGGCCCTACCGGGTCATCGACAGCCTCGCCTTGATGCAGCGCCGCGGCTCGATCACGGCGGCGATGCGGCAGGCGGGCGAGGATTTCCGCGCCGTGTTCGCCGCGGCGAGCCTCGATCCGCTCGCCGCGGCGGATCTCGCACGCGTGCCGCAGAACGTGCGCATGCTGGGGCTCGGTGCCGCGCAGATCGAGGCGCGGCGCCGGGTCTGGCGCGCGCTCCAGGCGCTGGGCGGCATCGCCTCGCCCGCCGGCTCCTGCGCCTGGCATGTCATCGGCTGCGAGTGGAGCCTCAAGGATTGGGCGCTGCGGGCAGGCTGGAGCGGGCGCCCGCTCGGCCAGGAGACCGCCTCGGGCATCCTCATCGGCGCCTTGGGCGTGCTCCAGGCGCATTACGGGCTCTGAGGCAAAGCGTGCCCCTGCAAATCGTCGCCCCTGCGAAAGAGCGTGTGAAGAAATCGCCGAAGGCTGCAAGACCATTGTGCGTCCTTCGACAGGCGCGCTACGCGCGGACAACCCGTCCGATCGCTTTGCGATCGGACCCTCCGGGGCCGCGCATCGCAGCGCGGCCGGGTTGTCCAGGATGAGGAGAAAGTCGTTGATGGCATTGAGAAAAGCGCCTCATCCTGAGCTGCTGCCCCTGAGCTCGTCGAAGGGGCGGCTGTCGAAGGACGCATCATCGCCACTCCAGCACCACCGATAAAATTCACGGCCTTCGCAATCGGGCACTCAGGGAAAATTTTTGTGCTCTTGCGACGAGTCCGCGCGATCCCCTGCACAGGCTACGCTCGTCATGCGCGGGCTTGTCCCGCGCATCCACGTCTTGCCGGCCTCCGTGCGGCACGGAGGCCGGCCATGACGGCGAAGACGAGTCTGCGGCGCGAGTCCCCGGACAGCCCCGCGCTTTTCGCAGGGACGACAAGAGCAGAAGCGATCTGCCCGGTCGAGACTCGACGCCCCTGCCCCGCTAGGGCGCCGCCCAGGACGGGAGGGGGCCACCCAGCAGCTTCTCGATCTCGGCCGCCAGTCGCTCGTAGCGCTCGGCGAGGGAGAGAAGCTCCTGATGGATCACGGGATCGCCGGCGGTTTGCGCGCGGGCGCGGCAGTCGACGGCCTTGTCGCGAAAATGCGCTGGGTTCAGCATCCTGCACACGGGTGTTCTTGGCTGCGATGGCCTCCCGTCATAGTGAACGTACCGTTAACGAAGGGTTGATGGCATTTGAATGTCAAACCATCAGCGGTATACGCTCTTCCGAGGCTTGCGCTGCGCCAAAAGGAGCGATGGAGGCCGCCTGAGCCGCCATCGCACTGCGGCGGGTGTCGGGTCGCCGTACGCTTCCGTACGCTTTTTGCTTGACAAATCCGGATCGATGTGATACGAAAATTCCGTCATCCGAATTGCGCCCGACGGCACCCCGCCGCCGGGCGCTGTCGTTTCCGGGGGACGTGCCATGGCGAAGAAGCAGATGAAGGCGCGCATGACCGTGCGCCAGCGCCGGTTCGTTGCCGAATACCTCATCGACCTCAATGGCGCCCAGGCGGCGATCCGCGCCGGCTATGGCGTGAAGGGCGCGGGCCAGAAGGCGTGGCAGCTCCTCAACTGGCGCCCGCAGATCGCCGAGGCGGTGCGCGAGGCGATGAAGGCGCGCGAGACGCGCACCATGATCACCGCCGACAAGGTGCTGCAGGAGATCGCGCGCATCGCCTTCGCCGACATCCGCGGCCTCCTCCAATCCGGGCCCGACGGCATCCGGCCGAAGCCGATCGAGAGCCTCACCGCGGCCGAAGCGGCGGCGATCGCGGAGCTGTGGACGACGGAGAAGGGCATGCGGCTCCGCCTCCACGACAAGCGCGCCGCCCTCCTCGACATCGCGCGGCATTTGGGTCTTATCGGCAAGCAAGCGCAGAGCCCACCCGGCCTGCGCGACAAGGACGAGCTTCCCGCCCGCGAGATCCTGCGCCGCAAGCTAGCGCAGCTGGCGGGAGAGAGGAAGGCGTGATCGGT
>DASVOY010000305.1:0-4757 GCA_036383115.1 Allostellaceae bacterium | reverse complement strand
GGCGGGGCTCCGTGCAGTACCCGGTTAACCTGCATAAGCCATGAAATCAACGCCGGGCCCGATGAGAATAGGCGGACGATGGTAACCGGCCGATGAATGCGGCCGGCGGGCCGCGACATAAAATCTCCCTGCCGGCAGCGGTGCCGGAGTGCGCACGGCCATGGACCAGGCGGCGGCGAGCTGTTAGCAAGGCGCGGTGATCCTTCGCTTCCTCGCCTTTCTCGGCCGGCACGGCACCTGGTTCCTCGCGGGCGGGTTGTTCCTGGGCCTCATCTTCCCGGCAGCGGCGACGGAGCTTCGTCCGATGCTGTCGGCCTTCATCTTCCTGCTGACCGCCGCCACCTTCCTCAGCATCGATCTGCCGGCGCTCGCCGCGCATGCGCGCCGGCCCGGCCTGCTGGCGCTCATTCTCGGCTGGACGCTGCTGGCGAGCCCGGTGATCGCGGCGCTGCTCGCGCGCTCGGTCGGCTTGCCGGCGCCGCTTGCCCAGGCGCTGGTGCTGTGGGCGGCGTCGCCGCCGCTCATCTCGGTGCCGGCGATCGCCATGCTCCTGGGTCTCGACGCCGCGCTGGCGCTCCTCGTCATGGTGGCGGGCACCTTCCTCATGCCCTTCACCCTGCCGCCGCTGGTGCTGGGGCTCATCGGCCTCAAGCTCGGCATCGGCATCCTGCCGCTGATGCGGAATCTCGTCTTCTTCATCGTCGGCGCGGCGCTGGTCGCGGCGGCGCTGCGCCGCCTCGTCGGCGCGGAGCGGCTGCGCCGACAAGCCGTGGCGCTGAGCGGGCTCAACGTGCTCATCCTCATCCTCTTCGCCGTCGCCATCATGGACGGCGTGCGCGACCTCATCGCCGCGCGGCCGCAGCAGGTGCTGCTCTATGCCGCCTGCGCCGTGGCGGCGAGCCTCTTGCTGCAGGGGCTGAGCTTCCTTGCCTTCGCTTGGCTGCGGCGCCGGGACGCGCTCACCGTCGGCCTCATCGGCGGCAACAACAACATGGCGGTGGTATGGGCCAATCTCGGCAGCGCCGCCACGCCGGAGCTGATGCTGTTCTTCGCCGCGGTGCAGCTGCCGATCTATGTCCTGCCGGCGGCGCTGCGCCCGGTCTATCGCCGGCTCGGCGCCGCAGCGCCCTTCCGTGCGCCCTGACCGCTCAGGCGCCCGGCCGCCAGCGCAGCAGGTAGCGCTCGAGCCGGTTGATGCCGAGGTCGATGCATAGCACGACGGCGGAGGTCAGGATCAGGCCGGCGAAGACGCCGGTGGTGTCGAAGACGCCCTGCGCCTGCGCCACGACATAGCCGATGCCGCGCGAGGAGCCGATATATTCGCCGACCACGGCACCGACGAGCGCGAAGCCGATGCTGGTGTGGAGACTCGAGAAGATCCAAGCCATGGCCGAGGGGAGATAGACGTAGCGCAGCATCTGCCGGTCGCTCGCCTGCAGCATACGCGCATTGTTGCGCACGACGGGATCGACCTCGCGGATGCCTTGGAAGGTGTTGAAGAACACGACGAAGAAGACGAGCGTCACGCCGAGCGCGACCTTGGAGGCGATGTCGAGGCCGAACCAAAGGATGAAGATCGGCGCCAGGATCACGCGCGGCAGCGCGTTGAGGATGCGGATATAGGGATCGAAGATGGCGGCGAGCAGCTCGCTGCGCGCCAGCGCGAGGCCGGCGACGATGCCGAGCGCGCTGCCGATGACGAAGGCCAGCATCGCCTCGACCAGCGTTACGGCAAGGTGCGGCCAGATGTAGCCGGTGGCAAGCCACTCCCAGATTTTGGCGGCGATCGCCGAGGGACGGCTGTAGAAGAACGGATCGATGATGTCCGTGGCTGCGAGGGCCTGCCAGGTGCCGACGACCGCCACGAAGACGCCGAGCTGCAGCAGGACGACAACGGCGCGCCGCGGCATGGCGCTGTGCTCGGTCGCCAGCGCGACGCTGCGCGCCTCGGTGGCAGAGCGCCCGCTCATGCGTTGCCCGCGAGGTAGGAGCGCTTCACCTCGTCGCGCAGATCGGCCCAGATCTGGCGATAGAGCGCCGTGAACTCAGGATTGAGGCGGATCTCGACCACGTCGCGCGGGCGCGGCAGGTCGACGTCGTAGACTCCCTTGATGCGCGCCGGGCTCGCCGTCAGCACGACGACACGGTCGGCGAGCGCGATCGCCTCCTCGAGATCGTGGGTGATGAAGAGCACGGTCTTGCGGCTCTCCTGCCAGAGATCGAGGAGTTCGTTCTCCATGTTCTGGCGCGTCTGCACGTCGAGCGAGCCGAAGGGCTCGTCCATCAGCAGGATGCGCGGATCGACGATCCAGCTCTGAGCGATGGCGACGCGCTTGCGCATGCCGCCGGAGAGCTGGTGCGGGAAGCGATCCTCGAAGCCGGCGAGACCGACGCGCGCGATGGAGGCGCGCGCCCGCGCCGCTGCCTCGCGCACCGCCATGCCGCGGAAGTCGAGCCCGAGCCGCACATTGTCGATGACGGTGCGCCACGGCAGCAGCGCGTCCTGCTGGAAGAGGTAAGCGGCGTGGCGATTGATGCCGCGGAGATCCGCGCCGAAGACGCGGACGCGACCCTCGGGCGGGGTCAGCAGCCCGGCGGCGACGTTGAGCAAGGTCGACTTGCCGCAGCCCGACGGCCCGACGATGGCGACGAACCGGCCCTCCTCGACCGCGAGCGAGATGTCGCTCGTCACCGTATGCACGCCGCGCGCCGGTGTGGCGAAGCGTACGGTCACGCCGTCGAAGGCGATGGCGGGCGCCGGCGCCGCCATCCTCGCCGCCGCCCTCTCAGCCACGGTTATTGCGTGACGCCGAGCTTGGCGTCCGCCTTCTCGGCGAAGGCGTTGGTGTAGGTCTTGGTGACGTCGATATGCGCGTTGGCGATCTCCGGCACCGACTGGCTGAAGACGGCGAGCACGGCCTCGGCGCCCTTCGGGTCCATCTTGCCGGTCTTCGAGTACATCGGCATCGTGTTCTTGAGGGCGGCGAGATAAAGCTGCCGGTCCGGCCCGATCAGCTCGTCGGGCATCTTGGCCATGATCTCCTCGGGGCTGTGCCCCTGCATCCATTTGAGCGTGGCGACGAGCGCGTCGGCGAGCGCCTGCGCCTCCGACTGATGCTTGTCGATCCACTCGGTCGGCGCATAGAGCGAGCCGGCGGGGTACTCACCGCCGAAGACCTTGATGGTGTCGGCGACGGTGCGGGTGTCCGACAGGATGCGCAGATCCTTGTACTTGCTCTGCAGCAGGCTGATCACGGGGTCGAGCAAGACGCCGGCATCGACCTGCCCCTGCTCCATGGCGGCCACGGCGGTGGCGTCCGCGCCGATGCCGATCACCGGCACCTTGGCCGGATCGACGCCGTTCTTGGCCAGCAGGTATTTGACGAAGAAGTCGGTCGACGAGCCCGGCGCGGTGACGCCGACCTTCTTGCCGACGAGGTCCTTCACGGACTTGATGGTCGCGGTGTCCTTGGGCGCCACCGCCAGCACGAAGCCGGGCAGCCGGTCATAGGTGACGAAGGCCTGGAGCGACTTGTTCTTGGCGGCGAGGTTGACGCAATGATCGTAGAAGCCGGACACGACGTCGGCACTGCCGCCGAGCACCGCGGTCAAGGCGGTCGAGCCGCCCTTGAAGTTGATCAGCTCGACCTCGACACCGGCCTTCTCGTAGGCGCCGAGCTGCTGCGCCAGGACCGTCGGCAGATAACACAGGCAATTGGCGCCGCCGACCGCGATCTTCACATGAGGCAGCGCATCCTTGGCCAGCGCCGTGCCCGCCAGCAGCAAGAGCGCCGCCAGGCCGCCAGCCAGCCGCGCCATCGCCATTGCCCGCATCCTCGCCATCGATCCCTCCCATGGGTTTCTCGTTATGCGGCGCCAGCTTAACGTCACCGACCCCGGAAACGCCAGCCCGGCCGCGGATTCGACCGGCCGGAATCCGCCGGAATTAACCGCTCGTCAGGGATCGGCGTGCCATGATCGCCCGGAGACGTCCCCCCAAGGAGACCCCGACGTGCCCGAAGGTCCGATCGCCCGCATCCGCGACAAGGCGGGCGCCGCCCAACCCGCGCCCGCAACGGCAGCGCGGCTGCGCCAGCTCGACCGCGAATGGGACCAGGAGCAGGCGCTGCAATTCGGCGCGGCGGCCGTGGGATTCGTCGGCGCCGTGCTGAGCCTCACGGTCAGCAGCGCCTTCATCCTCCTCCCGGCCTTCGCCTTCGCCACCCTCGCCCAATACGTCGTGCAGGGCTGGTGCCCGCCGCTGGTGCTGCTGGCGCGATTGGGATTGCGCAGCGGCAGCGAGATCGACCGCGAGCGCTACGCCATCGCCGCCAGCGTCGGCGACGCGCACGAGCCCCGATTCCCCGCCGTCGCCGGGGCGGATTAGAGATCGCGCCGACCTCGTCTGTCGCCGCCAGCCGGGCTATGGTGACGACATGTCGCCGGACCGGAGGTCGAGCGTGGCCGTTTCCGTCATCGAACAAGCCAAGATCCAGGCCCAGGTCCTGGTTCCGCTGGTGAAGGCCTTGCAGGCGGAACTGGGCGAAGAGCGGGCGAACGTCCTGGTGCGACGGACCCTCGGCGACCTCTATCGCCGCTACGGCGAGGCATTCTGGCGGACCAAGAACGAGCAGAACCTCGGTAAGGCCGTGGCGTCCGCGTTCGCGACCTACGCCCGCGACGACGCTCTCGATTACCGCGTGGTCGAGCAATCGGAGGACGCCTTCGCGATCGACGTCACGGCATGCCGCTACGCC
>DASVOY010000304.1:0-9292 GCA_036383115.1 Allostellaceae bacterium | reverse complement strand
CGAGGTCGTTCACGTGGTAGCCGATGAGCGCGGTGAAGGCCGGACCGGCACTGAAGCTGAAATCGCCGCTGCCGTTCAGGTCGCCGGTGAAGCTGACGTGCACATCGTCGGGAATGATGATCCCGGCGCTGACGCCGACATAGGCCTGGCCGATATTCGTCCTCGCCGAGGGGCCGAGCTGCGCCTGCGCCGCCTGGGCCGAGAGAAGCAGGGCGAGCGCGACGGCGGCGACGGCGCCGCAAACGGATTTCGCAAACAAGGGGTGCTCCTTTGAGCCTTAGGTTGAGACCGGGGCCGGACGCTAGCAGCCCGGACGGCGTCCGCCAAGCGCCTGCGCGCCGCAGCCCCCGCCGCGGCAATACGACGCGTGCGGGCGCACCGGGCTTACCTCGCGGTCGGGGAGCGGGCGGCATGCGCGCCTCAGGGGTGTGCGCGGAACTCCGCGGTTGGAGGCCGGTTCCGCATCCTATACCCACCAATGGAGGATGCCATGCGCATGCCCTATGTCGCCGCAATCGTGCTGCTCTCCGGCCTCGCCGCCTGCTCCTGGATGGAAGGCAAGCGCAGCAGCAACTCGCAAACCTCCTATGGCAGCACCAGCGCGTCCCCGCCGTCGACCTCGTCGATGTCGGGCTCCTCGGTGATGAACGAGTCGCAGGCGCGACAGAACCTGCGCGCCCACGGCTATGGCAACGTCTCCAACCTGCATCGCTCGGGCGACGACTGGGTCGGCACCGCCACCGACAACAGCGGCCAACCCGTCAATTTCGACATGAACCCGGCCGGCGTCATCGCCGTCATGCCGTGACGCGCCGCCGTCCGGTGCCGCCTTCCAGCCCGGGTGAGAAATCCGAGCTAGGCCGCCGGGCGCACCTCTTCGAGCCCGTCCACCGCGGTGGCGGAGATCGTGGTGCGCACCATGACGCGCGCCTCCGTCGTGGGCCATGGGCGGCCGCGATGCATGGTGGCGCGGTTGTCCCACATGACCACGTCGCCGGCGCGCCAGCGGTGCAAGTAGGTGACCGCCGGCCGCGTCGCCTCGGCGATGAGCTCGGCAAGCAGCGCCTTCGCCTCGTTGTCGCCCATGCCGTCGACGGCATAGGCATGCGATGCGACATAAAGCGCGGTGCGGCCGGTGGCGGGGTTGCGCCAGGTCAGGCGCCACCTGACCGGCGGCAGCACGGCGCGCTCCTCCGGCGTCATCAGCTCGGGATGGATCTGGTCGCGCGAATTGGCGTAGGAGTGCGTGACGATCCGGTCGCGCAAGCTCGCCTGGCGCGACGCGGGCAGCCGCTCCCAGGCAAGCCGGGTCGAGGCGAACTCGGTCTCGCCGCCCTGGCTCGGGATGGTCCGTGCCGAGAGCACCGAGGCGAGCGCTGGCGTCGACTTGAAGGAGCTGTCGGTGTGCCAGAGCTGGTTGGCGCGCGCGCGCAGCGCCTGGCGGTGCGTCTCCGCCACGACCTTGCCGTCCTCGCCGAGATTGGTGAGCCGGCTGTAGAAGGTGCCGTGGCCGACCGAGCCGATCTTGACGGTCTCGAGCGGGCCGAAGGCGCGCGAATACGCGACCTGAATGTCGTCGGCAATCGTCTGGCCGCGGAAGAGCAGGACCGAGTGCTGCTCGAAAGCGGCGCGCACGGCGCGGTAGGCGCGTTCGCTCGTGGCGACGTCGATGAGGCCTACGCCGCGGATCTCCGCGGCGAAGCCCGGACCCAGCGGAACCACCTCCATTCGATCCCTCCCTCGCGCGCCTGCGCCATCATGTCATAGCGCGGCTGCGACATTCGCGCAGCCGGAATAGCCGCGGCGCTCCTGCCGTTGTCATGCACGAGAACAGGAGACGCAAGATGCGCCCGACAGCTTACATCAAATTCAGCTTGCTGCGCCCGCTCGTCCTCGCCGGCGCCGTTGCCGTGACGGTGGCCGGCTTCGGCGCGTCACCGGCGCGCGCCGACGACTGGGACCATGGGCGCGGCGGATGGCGCGGCCATGAGCGCGAGCATGAATGGCGCGAGCACGAGTGGCGCGAGCACGAGTGGCGCGAGCATCACGGCTGGGGCGCGCCGCGCTATTCCTACGCGCCCGGCTATTACGCGCCGGGATATTACGTCGGGCCGCGTTACTACTATCCGCCGCCCACCGTGGTCTATCCGCCGCCGGTCTATGTGCCGCCGGCGGGCTTGAACCTCGGCTTCTACTTCCGCTGAGGGCGCATAGGCACATACGCACAAGCGCGCAGCCATCGTCGGATGGATGCGCGCTCGGCGCGGACAGAGCAGCGAAGCCCGGGCTAGGTTTGTCGTCCACCCGACAGGATCGCAGCCTTCTTTTCTCCGTACTCGTCCTTCTGGATCTCGCCTCGCGCAAAACGCTCATTCAGGATCTGCAGCGCCGAGTGGCTTGGATCACCCCACGGCCCGCCCATCATGCGTGGCGGTCCCCAATGATGCGGCCCATGGGCAAACGCCCGCCAGGCGACGAAGAAGATGACGCCGCCGATGAGAAGCATGAACAGCAGCATCATCGGGAACATCCACCAAAATGGCCAACCGTAGCCATCATTCCACATGTGCCCGCCCCACATGTGCCAGGGGCCGGGCCCGTAATACCAGTCGGGCGGCTGCGGGACCGGCGACGGCTGGGTCTGCTGGGCGATCGCCCGCAGCGGCTCGATGAGCACGATGGCAGCCAGGACCGGAAGTGCTGAGAGTTTCGTCAACATCGCGGCATTCCCTTCGCAATCATCACCGCTCTGTTTGCCACCTGCGGCACCGTGATGCTTTGACCTACATCAACCGCCTTCGGCCCGGCAGGGCGCATCCTGAGCCGCCCGAAACAGGTCATCCGGGGGAGCCGACATGGGTCAGAGCGCAAGCGAGGGGCCGGTCTATCTTTGCCCCATGCATTCCGACGTTCGCCAGCCGAACCCCGGCCGCTGCGCGAAATGCGGCATGGCTTTGGTGCCGGAGGGCACCCGGTTCGGCATGCTTCGACACATGATCAGCAGCCCTCGGCACCTTGTTGTCATGGCGGCGGTGATGGCGGCGGTGATGGCGGCAGCGATGATGCTGCTGCGCTGATCGCGTGCCTTCGTGCCGGGGCGGCGCCGAGGCGAGAGGGCAGCTTGCTCTCCTGGAGCGAAAGTTGGCGATACGCTCCCAGTGTCCTCCCGCGAAGGACCAGCCCCTCCCGCGATTTCACCCGCAATGGCGCGGCGCGCCTCCACGCTGGGCAATTTGACGCAGCGCGGCTGCGTGGGATAGCGTGCCCGACGCTCGCGCCTGGAGGACATCCGTGCAACACGCAGGCGATCGGATCAGCGCGCCGGCTCCCGTGGTGCTGCACCTCCGGCAGCTCGATGGTGGCCTCGGCGCCGAGGTGCTCGGCTTGCAGGTCGCCGCCATCGACGATGCGGCGTTTCCGGCATTGTATGCCGCCTTCCTGGAGCACCAGCTGCTGCTGTTCCGCGACCAGAGCCTGCCGCCCGCCGCCCAGGTCGCTTTCGCCCGGCGCTTCGGCGAAGTGCAGGTGCATGTGATGGATCAGTATCACGCCAGCGAGCACCCCGAACTTTACACCTTGTCGAACCTCGACGCGGACGGCCGCCCGAGCGGCAGGCATCCCGATCGCGGCACGCTCGCTTGGCACACCGACGGGTCCTGGCGCCGCGCCACCGGTCAGGCCACGATGCTGTATGCCGAGCAGATTCCGGCCAGCGGCGGCGGCACCGGTTTTGCCGACATGTACGCGGCCTACGACGCGCTCCATCCCGCCGAACAGGTGCGGCTCGCCGGCTTGCGCGCGATCCACAACCTGAACTTCTCGCGCAATCGCCGACACGGCGACGAGCCAATGACCGAGGCGCAGCGCAACGCGGTACCGCCCGTCGATCATCCCGTCGTGCGCACCCATCCGGAAACCGGGCGCAAGTGCATCTTCCTCGGCGACCATGCCGAGACCATCCAAGGCATGGACTATGCAGAGGGGCGCGCTTTTGTCGATGCGCTGAACGAGCGGATCGTCGCCTCCGCGCGCATCTACACCCACCGATGGCGCCCGGGCGATTTCATGGTTTGGGACAACCGCTGCCTGCTGCATCGAGCGGAGAGCTACGACACCGCGCGCGTGGCACGGGTGATCCGCCGCTGCACGGTGCTGGGCGAGGTGCCGTCCTAGCTCACTAGTAGGGCGGGTAGGGATAGCGCGGATAGGCGTATGGGGCGGGCACATAGGGCGGCGCCGCCAGCGACGGCACCGTGTCGCCCTTGGTCACCATGCATTGCAGATAGGCCATGTCGTATTGGCGCTGCAGCCCGGCGCTCGAGGCCTGCGCCACGCTCGAGCCGGAGCTGCCGCCGACGAGGAGCCCGCTGCCCGCGCCCAGGGCGGCGCCGGTGCCGGCATCACCGGTGGCGGCGCCAAGCAGCGCGCCGATCGCGGCGCCGATACCGGTGCCGGCAATGACGTTCCCCGTGGCGCCCTGGCTCGATGCCTGCGCCTGGGCGTAGCTCACATGCTCGGAGGCGTATTGCCGGCAGGTGACATCGTCCTGCTGGAAGGCCTCGAGCGTCTTGCCCTGGCCCGGCACGGCGAGCACGCTCGGCGCGCTCGGCAGCGCCACGGCGCAGGCGCCGAGCGTGACCACGCCGGCGAGCGCCAAGCATGCCTTCTGCGGCTTCACACGGGATCAACGCCGGCGCGCCGCAAACGGCGCACGGGCTCGATGCGCTTCCAGCCCGCGTCAGACCGCGCCGGCGGCGAGGCGCAGCGGCCAGAATGCGGCATCGAAGGCCCAGGCCGCGGCGGCGGCGATGTCCTCGACGAACTCCTCGATCTCCAGGGGCGTGCTATGGGCCGGGAGCTTGATATGCGCGACGGCACCGCCGGCATCGATGTCGCCGCCGAGCGAGCGGGCGATGTTCGGGATCGAGCGCTCGCCGGGCACATAGTCGAGCACGGCCTCGGTGACGCCGCGATTGGCGGCCGATGACAGCGCACGCCGCACGAGCTCGCGGCCGACGCCATGGCGCTGCCAGGACGCCTCGACCGAGACGGCGATCTCCACGCGCTCCGGCGCCACGCGCACGCTCTCGGCGAGACCGACGAGGCGGCCCCAGGCGAAGGCGCCGATGACGGCGCGCTCGCTCCAGCGGAAGCCCCGGCAATAGGCGCGGATCGCCTCGTCCGAGGCGCCGGAATGGAAGCGTCGCCGGCGGTCCTCGACCGACAGTCCGAGGAAATGCGCCTCGATGCGGGCGAGGTCGGCGCGGGAGAGCTTGCGGCAATAGATCATGGGCTCAGTCTCTAAGGCCCATGTGGATAAGGGTGGGTTAGCGCCCGCCGCGGCATAAGGCCGCGTGGCCCAGCCCTGGTCAGCCCTGGCTCGACCGTGCCGGGATGCCCGTCACTTCTTCTCCAGCAACAGGGTTCCCTGCCGCTCGATGCGCTGGGCGATCATCCGGCCGAAGGCCCCGAGCAGGCCCGGCAGCAGCACCTCGATCCGCACGAGGCGATCGTCGATGGCGATGCTGCCGGTGATCGTCTGGCCGAGCCCCGCCAGGCGGAACTGCAGCTGGTCGCCGCTCCATTGCTCGTCGACAACGTTGACGACGGGCGCGAGCTGGCCGCGGATCTGGCCGAGGCTCTGCTCGAGCCGCGCCCTCACGGCCTGCCTCGTCGAGCGGTGCTCGATGGTGACGACCACGGGTTTGGACATGTCTAATCCTTCGCCTGCGCAACACTCTCGCGCCGACGCCTTACCGCGCGACGCAACCGTACACCAGGCGATCCCAGGCGCCGTTGTCGTCGATGCCGGTCTGCTCGTCGATCAGCACGATGCCGCCGCCGCAGATCTGCCGCGCCGCCCACAAATTGTCGTCGCGCGCCTCGGTCATGCCTTGCAGCCGGACGTAGCTCGTGACGACGTGGTCGCCATTGGGCAGATCCTCATGGCTCATCGGAACGCAAGCCGCGAGGGCGGCCGTCACTGCCGCCGCGCGGAAGCCTTGCCGCCATGAGTCTGCGCCCCGATGCATGACGCGCGGCGGACCGGCGCCCCCCGAGGGGGAGCGCCGGTCCGCCGGTCGATCAGAGCCGTGACGATGTCGGCCGGCCGCGGATCGCGTGGGCGATCGCCAGCACGAGGATTGCGCCGCCGATGGCGACAAGGATGCTGTAGAGGTTGAAGCCGCTGACGGGCTCGCCGCCCAGCGCCGACATGATCCAGCCGCCGACGACCGCGCCGACGATGCCGAGGATGATGTCGACGACGACGCCTTCGCCCGTGCGATTGACGATCTTGCTGGCGATGAAACCGGCGATCAGCCCCAGGATGATCCAAGCGATGATTGACACGACGACCTCCGAAGTTCTCGTCCCCGTTGGCGAACATCGCCGGCCGGGCTTCGTTACCGGGCGCCGCGTCGAATGGCGACCGATCCTTAGCTTCGCGCCGACGCGGCTTAGGGTTGCGCTAACCCGCGGGGAGCCATCGTGCCGGCATCTACCCCTGCCGGAGAAGCCGCCGTGCCCTACCTCACCGAGTTCTGCCTGTTCGCCGCCGCGTTCATTGCCGCCTACACCCATGGCGAGACGCTCGTCGAGCGGCTGAGGGCGAGCCGCGCCGGCGCGATCACCCGCCGCCTCGCCCGCTGGCGCAACAAGCCCGGCCGCGGCCGGCGCTGAGCCGAGACCGCGCCACGCGGCGCCTTCGGCGCGGCGCCGGTGTCTCGACGCGCATGCGATTCCGGCTAGATCCGGCGGGCGGGCATTCCGACCACGGCTTATGCCGACGCCGCCTTCTGCCGCTCGCAGTCCGTGGCGACGCTCTGGAGCACGTCGTGGATGCACTGGATGAGGCTGGCGATGCGGAACGGCTTCTGCAGGAAAGGATAGCCGAAGCTCATCGCGCGCTCGTAGAGAGCCTGGTTGCCCGACATGAGGATGATGCCGATCTGCGCCGCCGCGGCTCTCTGCGCGACGGCAAAGCCGTCGAGCCCGCGCGGCAGCGACAGGTCGATGATGGCGAGGTCGTATTCGCCGAAATCGATGTCCTCGCACCGGTCGAGCGGCGGCCGGACCAGCTCCACCTCATAGCCCTCGACCGAAATGACGTAGTCGAGCAGCGCGGAGACTTGTTCGTCGTCCTCGATGATCACGATGCGGCAACGCTGAGCCACGAATCTCCTCCTCGTCGAATGTCGGGGCGATGGATGAACGCCGAAGGTGCGGTTTGGCTCCGCGACCCGGAGACGCGGCGCTGACATGGCCCGCGCTCGCCTGCCGCGAGGACTGCGTCGCCAGCAGGGCAACCCGGGAGGTCGCGACCTGCTCGCGCGGATGGCGCCGGGTCTGTCCCGCGCCGCCGTTTTGTCATTTAGACGAGAATGCGAGCCGCGGTCCACTGTTTATGCGCAGCAGGGGAGTGATGCCGTGGAATTCGCCGAAACCGTCAACGAGGCGTGGGCCGAATGCGCGCGCGATCTGCGCGACATCGCCCAGCAATGCTACCTGCTGATCGGTTTGGCAGAGGATCCTGAGATGAAGTTGCATCTCCTCGATCTCGGCCTCAGGCTCGAGCAGCGCGCCCAGCTCATCGAGCGCGAGGCTGCGGCGCGACGATCGGCGGGCGCGGCGCAGGCCGGCGCAGCACATGATTGCTCGGGCTAACACCTGCGCCTGACGCATTTCAGCGCCGAAGCCGGTCGGGAGCCATGGCGAGGTTTTCTTTGCGCCGGGATCGAGGCGCGCTATCTTCGGCGCCCGCCCTTTTTTGCGGCCTCGAGATCGGGAGTTCCGCCATGTTGCCAAATCACGCCCTTGCCCCGCGTCGCGTTGCAGTCGCGCTCGGCGTCATCCTCGGCCTCTCGCTGATCGATGTCGGCGACGCTCGGGCGCAGAACGGAACCTTCGGCACCGATCAGCGCTACTGCGACCACAGCGCGCTGTCGCAGATCCTGAGCACGTCGAAGGGCAACCTCATCGGCAGCGCCGCGGGCGGCGCCGCGGGCGGCCTCATCGGCAACCAGATCGGCAAGAGCGAGGGCAAAGGCGTGGCGACGGTCCTCGGCGCGATCGGCGGCGCGCTCGCCGGCGGCTATATCGGCCGGTCGATGGACCAGACGGACCAGGGCTGCGTCGGCCAGTCGCTCGAGCATGCGCCGGCCAATCAGCCGGTCGCCTGGCAGAACCCAGACAGCGGCTCGAGCTATTGGGTGACGCCGACGCGCAACCGCAAGGGGCCGAACGGCGAGACGTGCCGGAACTACGTCACCGACGCGGTCGTCGACGGCCAGACAAAAAAGATGCAGAACACCGCCTGCCGCCAGCCCGATGGCAGCTGGATACCGGTATCGACGAGCGATCTTCGGCCGATCCGCCCGCGTCCGTCGGCGGGCGATGCCTCGCTCTCCAGCGACACCGTCCTCAAGGTGCAGCAGCGGCTGCATGAGCTGGGCTTCTACGTCCGCGACAACATCGACGGCCAATGGGGGCCGGCCACCGCGACGGCGGTCAAGAATTTCCAACGGACCAAGGGTTTGAGCCCGACGGGCCAGATCGACCTCCAGACCTTGACGGCACTCGATTTGCCGCCGGATGGCGCCGCCCCGAACGAAGCCGGTGCCCGGCGGCAAGACTGAGCCAGCGCATGCGCTGATCGGCATGGGAGCCCGGCGCCTCGCCGCTGGACTTCCACGCCGCGCGGGGCCGTCGCGGCCATCAACGTAGATTCCAGCCCGGCCTTGCCTTTTTCCCCGCAAAAGGCCATGTTAGGGGCCATCAGTTTCTGCTTCGGCGCTTGCCGACCGCCCAGCGGGCGATCCTTCAAGAACCCTTGAGGCTGACAACTGCATCGCCCCGCGCGAGGTCGCGCGGGGCGCCCACTCTATCCACGGAGGCCTCGATGGCTCTCGGTACAGTCAAATGGTTCAATGCACAGAAAGGCTTCGGCTTCATTCAGCCGAGTGATGGCGGCAAGGACGTCTTCGTCCACATCTCCGCGGTCGAGCGCGCCGGGCTCGGCTCGCTGAGCGAGGGCCAGAAGGTCCGCTACGAGGTCGTCAGCGACCGCGGCAAGCAGGCGGCCGACCACCTTTCGCTCGCCGAATAGCCGGCATCGGCGCCGGCGTCGGGCGGCGGCCAGGGTGCCGATCGCCCGGCGCCGGTGTTTTCATAGGGCCGGCCAGAAGCAAGGAGCCTCATGCAAGTTTTCGTGCGCGACAACGACGTCAACGCGGCGCTCCGCGTCCTCAAGAAGAAGATGCAGCGCGAGGGCACCTTCCGCGAAATGAAGCGG
>DASVOY010000303.1:0-1824 GCA_036383115.1 Allostellaceae bacterium | reverse complement strand
CCGGCTTCTCGCGCATCGCCGGCACCAGCCACTGGGCGCCGGGCGCGATCCCGCAGGAGATCGAGCCCGCCCTGCGCGAGACCGTGTTCTGGACGCCGCCGCAGCTCACCGCGCCGAGCGAGGCCGACGAGATCAACAGCTCCGGCGCCTACGGCTTCATCTTCGATTTCTGCGGCGTCGAGATCGACCGCGACACCGGCGCGCTCCGCATCGACAAATACGTCACCATGCACGACGCCGGGCGCATGCTGAATCCGCGCCTTATCGACGGCCAGGTGCGCGGCGGCTTCTCGCAGGCGGTCGGCGCGGCGCTGTTGGAGGAGTTCGCCTATGCCAGGGACGGCAGCTTTCTCTCCGGGACCTTCGCCGACTATCTCGTGCCGACGACCTGCGAGGTGCCGGACCCGGTGATCCTGCACATGGAGACGCCGTCGCCCTTTACGCCGCTCGGCGCCAAGGGCGTGGGCGAGGGCAACAACATGAGCACGCCGGTCTGCCTCGCCAACGCGGGGGCCGACGCGCTCGGTGTCGCCGATATCGAATGGCCGCTGACGAAGTCGCGCCTCGCCGCTCTCCTCCACGGCGAGGAGCGCGCGCCTCGCCGCGGCGCCGTCGCGACACCGGCGGCGAAGCGCGGCCGCGCGCTCACAGGCGAAGGCTCGGTCATGGTTCCGGCGCCGCCTCAGGCCGTGTGGGGCATGCTGCTCGATCCCAACGCGCTGGCGGAGGTCATTCCCGGCTGCTCCGGCCTCGCGCTCACCGGCCCCAATGCCTACCGCGCAGAGGTCACCATCGGTGTCGGTCCGGTGCGCGGCGCTTACCACGCCGAGGTGTGGCTCGCCGACATCGACCCGCCGCGTTCCCTCACCCTCGCGGGCAAGGCGACCGGCGCGCTGGGTTGGGGCGAAGGCGAGGGCTGGGTGACGCTGTCGCCGGCGCCGCAGGGCACGTCGGTCGGCTATCGCTACGAGGCGGAGATCGGCGGCAAGGTTGCCTCGGTAGGCGGGCGCATGCTCGACGGCGTGGCGAAGCTGCTCATCGGGCAGTTCTTCCGGGCGCTGGCCGCGCGCGCCGCCGGCGAGGCGCCGCGGCCGAGCTTGCTCCGCCGCCTCCTGCGGCTTCTGGGCCTTGCGCGATGAAGCCTGCGAGCTTCGATTACCTCCGCCCGGAGACGCCCGACGAGGCGGTGACGGCACTCGCCGAGTTCGGCGGCGACGCGCGCATCCTCGCCGGCGGCCAGTCGCTGATGGCGATGCTCAACATGCGGCTGGCCCGGCCGAGGCTCCTCGTCGACATCGCTCGCCTCGCGCCGTTGTCGGAGTGCCGCGTGACGAACGGCGCGCTCGTCATCGGCGCGGCGGTGACGCAGGCTGCGCTCGAGGCGCGGCCGACCTTGCGTAAGGAGGCGCCGCTGCTGGCGCTGGCGCTGCCCTGGGTCGGCCATTACCAGACGCGCAACCGCGGCACCATCTGTGGCTCGATCGCGCATGCCGATCCCAGCGCCGAGCTGCCGCTCTGCCTTCTGGCGGTTGGCGGCGAGGTCGTTCTCCGCTCGGGGCGTGGGCGTCGCAACATTGCCGCGGACGACTTCCTGCTGGGCATGCTGTCGACGGCGCGGCGCGACGACGAGCTGATCGAGGCCGTGCGCTTCCCGCTGCATCGCCCGGGCACCGGCGCCGCCTTCCGCGAGGTCGCGCAGCGCCATGGCGATTTCGCCCTTGTCGCCTGCGCGGCGCTCGCATCGGCGGGCGGCATCCGCTTCGCCGTGGGTGGCGTGGCCGCGCGGCCGATGGCGCGCGACTGGCCGGAAGGGCTCGAGGGATC
>DASVOY010000302.1:0-5297 GCA_036383115.1 Allostellaceae bacterium | reverse complement strand
ACCAGCAGTCCCGGACCGAGCGCGAGCGCCAGCAGCAGGAATACGGCCGCGCGCAGATCGATGCGCCACAAAACGCGGCCGCGCCACAGCGAGAGGGCAAACAGCGTTGGCACGCCGATGATCACGGCGCGGACGACATAGGGAACCGCGGCGTAGATCGCCCGCACGGGTCCCCACTGCGCGAGGAAAAAGCCGGCATCCGGGCGATAGAAGAGGCCGCCGGCCCACAAATCGACGCCGGGGAACAGCAGGAACAGCGCCATCGCAAGCGCCAGCGCCGCAGCGAAAGCGGCGACGCCGCGCGCGCGCGGCATGTCAGGCGACATCGGCAAGCCGTGTCGCCAACCGCTGCCGTATCTGTGCGCCGGCGCGCGCCGTGTCGTCGGGCGTTGCGTAGCGCCAATTCTCGATCGCGCCGCGGAACGGTCGTGTGATGCCGGCCGCCCGCATCGTCGCGTGAAAGCGAGTGAACTTGGGCGAGCCGCCGTCGAGATCAACGATGTGCACCGGCTTGCCGGTGGCCGCGGCCTCGCTCACCATCGACACCGAGTCCGCGGTCGCCAGCACCGCGTCGGCGAGGCCGAGGAGACCGAAATAAGGATTGTCGCCGCTGCCGTCCCAGATGAACGCGGGAAGGCCGGCGAGGCGCTCGCGCAGGAGCCGTTCCGCGGCCGCGCCGGTGCGCCGCGACGGCGTGATGGCGAGGCCGACGCCTTGGCGCGCGAGCGCGGCGAGTTGGTCGGCGAAGGCGGCGAAGCGTGCCTCGGTCAGGCGATAGACCCGATTGTCGCCGCCGATCAGCACCGCCACCACGGGGCGCGGCAACGCCGCGAACAGCGGCGCGAAGCGCCGCGCGCCCTCGGCGAGAAGGGCCGGGGTGACGCGATGCACCGCGCCCAAGGTCCGGAACACGTTGTCGCCGCGCGCGGGATCGTGCTCAGGCACCACCATCAGATCGATGTCGCGGCGACCAAAGCGCGGGTCCTGCACCTGCACCCAGAACACGCGGTTGCCGCTCGCGCGCTTGGCGGCAAGCGCGGGTGCGACGGCAAGGCGCCCGCAGCCGATGAGCAGGTCGGGCCAGGGCGGCAACAGCCGGTCGCCTTCGGGACCAAGCGCCGCCAGCGGCTGCAGCCAGAGCTGTGGCGCCAAGTGGCGCCAAGGGGCGCGGATGGCCAGGCGCTTCTCGGCGAAGGGAAAGCCCACCGCCTCGGCCAGGCCGATCACCTGGTTGGCCATGCCGATCTTGCCGTCATGCACCACCCAGACGGTGGGCCCTCTCGTCGCCATGTCTCGCCCGATCCGAAGCGCCGCGGCGGTGTTAACCTCGGCCCGGCGCGCTTGCAAGCGCGTTGCCGGCGCCGCCGTAACTTGCAATATAATTACCTTGTTAATACCATGGCGGCCCCGCTGACGCTTGTGCTTCCCAAGAGATCGGACGATGCGCCGCATCAAGCTCGACAAGATCGATCGACGCATTCTGCGCGACCTGCAGGCCGAAGGCCGGATGACCAATGTCGACCTGGCCAAGCGGGCGGGGATCTCGGCGCCGCCTTGTCTGCGGCGCGTCCGCGCACTTGAGGAGGCCGGCTTCATCCGCGGCTACCATGCCGAGGTCAACCCCGAGGCGTTGGGCTTCGGCGTCACCGTCTTTGCCCAGGTAGGACTCTCGAGCCAGGCGGAGCCGGACCTCAAGGCGTTCGAGACGCTTGCGCTGACTTGGCCCGAGGTGCGCGAGGCGCATATGCTGGCGGGCGAAACCGATTTCCTGCTCAAGATCGTCGCCACCGACTGGGACAGCTATCAGCGGTTTCTCACCACCAAGCTGACCGCCGCCCCCAACGTCGCGCATGTGCGCTCGGCTCTCGCCATCCGCGCCTCCAAATACGACCCGGGCGTGCCGATCGACGTCGATGCCAAGGAATAGCCCGGCGCCGTTCGACCTCGTCATCTTCGACTGCGACGGCGTGCTGGTCGACAGCGAGGTCATCGCCTGTCACGCCGTGGCCGACACACTGCTCGCGTTCGGCCACGCCGTCGCCGCCGACGGCATCGCCGAGCGCTTCACCGGCATGAGCGACAAGGACATGTACGCCATCTTGGCGGCCGAGCTGGGCGGCGAGTGGCCCGCCGACTTCGATGCCGAGATGCAGCGCCGCGCCAGGGAGCGGTTCGAGCGCGAGCTGCAATCCATTCCGGGGGTCGAGGCGGCGGTCGCGCAACTGCCCATGGCACGATGCGTGGCGTCGAGCAGCGTGCCGGACAACCTCGCCTACAAGCTGCGCCGGACCGGGCTCTTCGCGTTGTTCGCGCCGGCGATCTTCAGCACCGCGCTGGTGGCGCGCGGCAAGCCGGCGCCCGACATCTTCCTCTACGCGGCGGCGCAGATGAGCGCTGCGCCGGCGCGCGCCCTCGTGATCGAGGACAGCGGTCCGGGTATCGCCGCAGCCAAAGCGGCGGGGATGACCGCCTTCGGCTTCGCCGGCGGCAGCCATTGCCGTCCGAGTCACGCCGAACGGCTCACCGCGGCCGGCGCCGATCTCGTCTTCGATGATATGCGGGAGCTGCCCGGGCTGATCGCTCAGCGAAAGGCGACTTTGACCACCTCGTAGGCGCGGGCGCCGCGCGGCGTCGAGACCTCGACGCTCTCGCCGATGGCCTTGCCAATGAGCGCGCGGGCGAGCGGGGAGGTCACCGAAAGCCGTCGCTGGCTGATATCGGCCTCGTCCTCGCCGACGATCTGGTAGCTGACCTTCTCGTCCGTCTCCTCGTCGGCGAGCGTCACGGTCGCGCCGAACTTGACCACCTTGCCCGACAGCTTGGAGACGTCGATCACCTCGGCCCGCGCGATCTTGTCCTCGAGCTCGAGCACGCGGCCTTCGATGAAACTCTGGCGTTCACGCGCGGCGTGGTACTCCGCGTTCTCCGAGAGGTCGCCGTTCTCGCGCGCCTCGGCGATGGCGCGAATGACGGCCGGCCGATCGATCGTCTTGAGCCGCTTCAATTCTTCCTGCAGCCGGTTGTAACCGGGCTCGGTCATCGGAATCTTCGTCATCGGAAGAAATTTCGTACCTCTAAAATAGAGACGTTCCAGAGTGACAAATGCACCCCGTCCCAGCCCGACGGCCAGGGGTGCTTAGAACGACCCCTCAAAATAGGACTGCAGCGAGGCGACTTCAAGGCTGCCGGCCTTGAGGGCGGTGATCGCCTGGACCGCCGCCCGTGCGCCGGCCACAGTGGTGTAGTAGGGGATGCTGTTGGTGAGCGCGGTACGGCGCAGGCTGAAGCTGTCGGCGATCGCCTGCTCTCCCTCGGTGGTGTTGAACACCAGCTGCACACCGCCCGACAGCATGCGGTCGACGATGTGCGGCCGGCCTTCGAGCACCTTGTTGATGATCTCGACCGGCAGCCCCGCCTGGCGCAGGAGCTCAGCGGTGCCGCGGGTGGCGATGAGGGCAAAGCCCATCTCGACGAGGCGCCGGCACGGCTCGACCATTCCCGGCTTGTCGCGGTCGCGCACCGAGACGAAGACCGCGCCGCCGAGTGGCAGCTCGGTGCCGCTGCCGAGCTGCGACTTGGCGAAGGCGCGGCCGAAATCGGCATCGAGGCCCATCACCTCGCCGGTGGATTTCATCTCCGGCCCGAGGATCAGATCGACGCCGGGGAAGCGGGCGAAGGGGAAGACCGCCTCCTTCACCGCCACGTGGCGCGCTCTGGTGCGATTGAGCGAGAACGAGCGCAGCCGCTCGCCCGCCATGACGCGCGCGGCGATCTTGGCGATCGGCACGCCGGTCGCCTTGGCGACGAACGGCACGGTGCGCGACGCGCGCGGATTGACCTCGAGGACGTAGACGGTCCGGTCCTTGACGGCGTATTGCACGTTCATGAGGCCGACGACGCCGAGCGCCTTGGCGAGCGCGGCGGTCTGCCGCTCGATATCGGCGATGACGCCGGGCGGCAGCGAATAAGGCGGCAGCGAGCAGGCGCTGTCGCCGGAATGGATGCCGGCCTCCTCGATATGCTCCATGATGCCGGCGATCGCGACATCCTCGCCATCGGCGAGCGCGTCGACATCGACCTCGATCGCGTCCTGCAGGTAGCGGTCGATCAGCACCGGGTTCTTGCCCGACACCTTGACCGCGTTGCTCATGTAGCGGGCGAGGCCGGCGGGTCCGTGAACGATCTCCATGGCGCGCCCACCCAGCACGTACGAGGGGCGGATCACGACGGGATAGCCGATGCGCGTCGCGACTTTCTCCGCTTCGTCGGCGGAATAGGCGGTGCCGTTTTCCGGCTGCTTGAGGTCGAGCCGTTGCAGCAGCTCCTGGAAGCGCCGGCGGTCTTCGGCGAGGTCGATGGCATCGGGCGAGGTGCCGAGGATCGGTATCTTCGCCGCCTCGAGCGCGGCGGCGAGCTTCAACGGCGTCTGCCCGCCGAGCTGGACGATCACGCCGAGCAGCGTGCCGCGGCGCTCCTCGACGCGCACCAGCTCGATCACGTCCTCTGCCGTCAGCGGCTCGAAATAGAGACGGTCGGAGGTGTCGTAATCGGTCGAGACGGTCTCGGGATTGCAGTTGACCATGATGGTCTCGATGCCGGCCTCTTTGAGGCTGTAGGCGGCATGGACGCAGCAATAGTCGAACTCGATGCCCTGGCCGATGCGGTTGGGGCCGCCGCCGAGGATCACCACCTTGCGGCGTTCGGAAGGATCCGCTTCGCATTCGGGCGGCGCCACTCCGTCGCCCTCATAGGTCGAATACATGTAAGGCGTGAGCGACGGGAACTCGGCGGCGCAGGTGTCGATGCGTTTATAGACAGGATGGACGCCGAGCTTGGCGCGCAGCGCGGCCATCTCGGCCTCCTCCATGCCCGCGAGCTCGGCGAGGCGCACATCAGAGAAGCCCAGGCGCTTCAGCCGCAGCAGCTCGCTCGCGGACACCGCGATCATGTGCCCGCGACCGCGGCTGCGGATTTGCTCCTCGGCCTCGACGATCTGGCGGATCTCCTCGAGGAACCACGGATCGTATTTGCAGGCCGCGTGGATCTCCGCGGTGGTGAGACCGTGGCGATAAGCCTGCGCGATGACGAGAAGGCGATCCGGCGTCGGCTTGGCCAGCGCGGCGCGGATGGCGTTCCTGTCGCCGCTGCCCGCGCCCGGAATGTCGATCTCGTTGAAACCGGTGAGGCCGGTCTCCATCGAGCGCAGCGCCTTCTGCACCGATTCCGCAAAGCAGCGCCCGATCGACATCGCCTCGCCCACCGACTTCATCGAAGTCGAGAGCAGCGGCTCGGCGCCG
>DASVOY010000301.1:0-1748 GCA_036383115.1 Allostellaceae bacterium | reverse complement strand
TCGCCTTGGTGTCGCCCTTGACCGCGGCGAGGCCGGCGAGGAGGAGCTGCCCGGTGTCGTAGCCCTGCACGGCGTAGACGTCGGCGTCTCGGCCGGCGGCTTTGCGGAAGGCGGCGCGGAACTTCTTGTCCTTCGGCAGCTCGAGCCCGTCGGCGTAATGCAGCGTCGTCTCGATCCCTTGCGCCGCCTCGCCCTGCGCCTCGAGCGTGCCGTCGGTGAGGAAGCCCGCGCCGACCAGGGGAATGCTCGCCTTCAGTCCCGCCGCCGCATAATCCTTGACGAACTTGACCGCGCCGGCGCCGGCGAAGAAGACGTAGACCAGCTCCGGCTTGAGCGACGCGACCTCGGTCAGGATCGGCTGGAACTCGACATTGGGGAAGGGCAGGAACAGCTCCTTCTCGACCTTGCCGCCGCCGGCGCCGAAGGCTTCCTTGAAGCCGTCGACGGATTCGTGCCCGGCGGCGTAGTCCCAGCTCACCGCCACGGCCCGCTTTCTGCCGCGCGATGCCGCCACCTTGCCCATGGCGAAGCCGGGCTGCCAGTTCGAGAACGACGTCCGGAAGATGTTGGGCGCGCAGGCCGGGCCCGTGGCCGCGCCGGCGCCGGCATTGGGGATGATCAGCATCGTATCGTTGTCGGTCGCCACCTTGACCATGGCCATGGCCACGCCCGAATGCACTGTGCCGATGAGGAAGTCGACCTTGTCGCGCGTCACCAGCTTGTTGGCGTTCTCGGCACCCTTCGCCGGCTCGGATTCGTCGTCGAGCACGACATATTCGACGTCGCGCCCGCCGAGCTTGCCGCCCTTCTGGTTGATGGCGAGGCGCAGCGCCTCGTCGATGTTCTTGCCGAGCGCGGCATAGGTTCCGGTATAGGGCAGCATCAGCCCGAGCTTCACCCGCGCCGTCTGGCCGATGGCGAAGCGCGTTGGCAGCGCCGCGATGCCTGCTCCGGCCGCGATCCCCTTCAGAACGGTGCGGCGCGTTGCCGGGCTTCTTGTCTCCTTGGTCATGGCAAACCCCCTGAACCTTTGTCGTTGCCGTTAGAGCGTGCCGCGCGCGCGCAGCTTGAAGCGCTGGATCTTGCCGGTGGCCGTCTTGGGCAGCTCCTCCGTGAACTCGATCCAGCGGGGATATTTGTAGCGTGCCAGCCGCGTCTTGACATGCTCCTGCAGCTCCAGGGCGAGCTTCGACGATCCGGCCACGCCGGGCTTCAGCACGATATAGGCCTTGGGCTTCACCAGCTTCTCCTCGTCGAGCTGGCCCACCACCGCCGCCTCGAGCACCGAAGGATGCGCCATCAGCGCCGCTTCGACCTCGACCGGCGAGACATAGATGCCGCCCACCTTGAGCATGTCGTCGGTGCGGCCGCAATAGGTGAAGTAGCCCTCGCCATCCTCGAGGTATTTGTCGCCGCTGCGTGTCCACGGCCCCAGAAAGGTCTGACGGCTGCGCTCGTGCTGGTTCCAGTAGAAGGCGGCGCTGGTGGGGCCGGAGATCTGCAGCTCGCCGATCTCGCCTGGTGGCACCGGGCGGCCCTCCTCGTCGACGAGGCGAATCTGGTAGCCCGGCACCGGCTTTCCCGTCGTGCCGTAGCGCACATCGCCGGGCCGGTTCGAAAGATAGATGTGCAGCATCTCGGTCGAGCCGATGCCGTCGAGGATCTCGACACCGAAATGCCGGGTCCAGCGATTGCCGATATTGTCGGGGAGCGGCTCCGCGGCGGAGCTGCACAGGCGCAGAGCGACC
>DASVOY010000300.1:0-1712 GCA_036383115.1 Allostellaceae bacterium | reverse complement strand
CCAGCGCCCGGTCGAGGTCGCCGCGGGTCTGCGCCTCGCGGCCGGCCAGGAAGAGGGTGATGGCGAGGGGCTTCTCGTTCGGGGTGACCTGGTCGAAGAGGTAGGCCGATTCCCGCAAGCCCCGCTCCGCCGCCGAGAGGTCGCCGATGGCGGCATCGCTCAGCGCCGCGACCCGGATCACGCGCGGCGCGGTGCCCGGCGGGTTGAGGCCGCTGACGTTGAGGAGCGCGCGCGCCTGGTCGGCGATCTTGTGCGCCTCGCCATAGGCGCCGCCGTCATAGGCCATGGTCGATTGCAGCCGCAACACGGCGGCGAGGCCGCGGATGCCCTGCTCGGCCTGGGGATCGACGATGAGCGGCTGCAGCGCGGTGAGGGTGCTGCCGCGCCCGGCGCTCGCGGCCGCCGGCGCCGGGCTGCCGCGCAGCGCCGCTTCCGCCATGCCGGGCGGCACGAAGGCGGCGTATTCCTTCTCCGCCTTCTGCGCCAGCGCCTTGGCGTCGGCGAGCAGCTTCTGGTTCAACGCGTGCATGGCGAGGTAGTAGTCGAGCCGGGCCACGACCAGCGGGTCGGCGCCGTCGGCGAGGAGCGATCTCGCCCGCGCGAACAGCGCACCCGCCTCGGCGAAGCGCTCCTGGTTGCTGATCTGCAGCGCCAGATGCATGAGCGGCATGGCGAGGCCGGGATTGTTCGGCCCGAGGATGCGCTGCTGCACCGCGAGCGCGTCGCGGAACGCATCCTCCGCGCCGGAGAAGTCGTCGACGGTGTTCTTGCTGTCGCCGAGGCGCATCAGCCCGAAATAGCGGTCGAGATCGCCGCTGCCGAAGGGCTGGGTGGTGAGGCGCTGGTCGACCAGCGTCGTCGCCGCCGAGCGCGCGCCTTGCGCCAGCGGCCGGCCGGCGAGGCTGGCGATCGCCGCCTCGACCGCCGGCATGGCCGAGGGCACGCCGTCGCTCATGAAGGTCTTGCCGCCGAGCGTGGCGGCGACCGCGACATGGGGCCAGCCGCCATTGTGCTCGGTGCATTGCATCAGCACCGCCGGCACGCCGTCGAGGATGCTGGTCGGCGTCGGCGCGGTGCAGGTCGCGCGCTGGTTCAGATAGGAGCGCCACAGGCTGGCGGTGGCGAGCTGGGTGAGCGGGGCGGCGCCGTCGCGGGTCTGCATGGCCTCGAAGATGCGCCCGCTGGGCTGGCGCCAGGTGCCGCACCAGACGCCGAAGGCGCGGCTGGCATCGAGATCGGCGTCGCGCTGGCTGCTGGGGCGGTATTCGCAGGCCTCGCCGACCTGGTTCTTGCCGACCGGCGTTCCCGCCTGGGCCTTTGCCGAGGCCGGGTCCGACACCATGACGCTCGGCGGCAGCGACTGGCAGCCGCCGAGTACGAGGAGAGCCGATCCGGCCAGGAGCCGCGAAATTGCTTGCTTGCGCACCGTCATCCTCCACCTGCCGATCGTGTCGGCGTGTCCTCGTCCGTTACGGTCGTCCGCGCGTAGGCACGCGGCTGTCCGGTTCGGTGAAACCAGTTGCAAGGGTCCGTGCTCTCAACCGTTTTCTGTCGTCATGCCCCGGTCTTGTGCCACGGCTGTCCGGTTCCGGTTTTTCGGAGCGTGAAACAGAGAGTCTCGGTGTTTGCGACCCGCTCGCTCGGCGTGGCCGGGCTTGTCTCGGCCACCCACGGCTTTCTTCGGCGCCGAAAGAAGACGTGGATCGCCGGGA
>DASVOY010000299.1:0-1857 GCA_036383115.1 Allostellaceae bacterium | reverse complement strand
CGAGGAGCCGCTCGGAGCGGGACATGGCGGTGGGCCCACTGGCTCCAGCGTAGAGCGGCGCGGCGCCCGACGCCAGCACGGCAGCTACTCCCGCCAATGCGGGGGATAGGTCGCTGCGAAGTAGGGCAGCGCCTCGACGCGCGTCATCCAGGCGCGTAAGCGCTCCGGGATCAGTGTGCGCAACCTATGGCCGGGGTGCCTATCGTCGGCGCGACCGAGGAGGGCCAGGAAAGGATAGAGTGTGAAATCGGCCGCCGAGGCGCTTGCACCTGCGATGAAATCGCCCGCGATCGACCGCGCCACGAGCGGGAGCTCGCCGGCGACCGCCTGCTTCGCCTCGGCGATGGCGGCCGCGTCCGGCCCGGGAGGCGAGAACACCAGGGCTGTCAGCTTGACAATGAGCGGACTGACATACGCGTCGACTTCCGCTGTGACGCGACGCGCCGTCGCGCGCGTCCGCGCCTCGTGCGGCCAGAGCGGCTCGCCCGACCCGGCGTACTTGTCCTCGAGGTACTCGACGATGACGCCCGATTCGTAGAGGGCAAAGCCATCATCGACGATGGCCGGCACCTTGCGCCGCGGGTTGATCGCCGCGTAGGCCGGTGTCCGGAGATCGCCGGCATCGAAGGAGAGCCGCCGCAATACGTAGGGCAGCCGCTTGTGCTCGAGCGCGAGCCAGACCTTCCACGCGAAGGGAGAGCCGGAGCCGTAGTAGAAGGTGATCGGCTTGATATCGGCAGGCGCGGGTGAACGCATGCGCGGCATGTTCGAGGCCTCCGCCATGATGACGCTGCTTGACCTTCTAGCCGCCCGTGCCGAGGCGCTCCAGCGTCTGCTTGATGACGCCCGCCCCCTGCTCGACCATCGCGCCGATCGGGCCCGCCATGTCGTTCGGCAGCAGGTCGGTGATCCAGACGAGCCGACTGCGGCCTTCGCTCTCGGCAAAGACCTGGAACGACGCGTTGTGGTGCGTGGCACGCCCGCCGACCGCGGCATAGGCGAGCCGGCGCGCCGCGTCGTCGATGTCGACGAGCAGCTCGCGCACGACCATGCCGTTCGCGAAGGTGACGATCCTGGCATCGCCGTCGAGGCGGACATCCGTCACGAAACCCGGCGCGAGGCGGCGGTGTACGGCACCGACGTCGCGGACCGCCGCCCACACATCCTCGGGGCGGGCCGCGATCGGGATCTCCTTACGGATGGAAGCCATGCGTGCGTCCCCTGTCTGCTCGGGCCGAGCCGATGCGGCGGGCGAGGAACTCCACGTTGAGGCGCCACGTCGCGCCGTCATCGGCGGACACCTCGCCCCGCCAGCGGAAAGAGTTCGGCGTGATCTCCGAGAAGCTCCAGCGGATCAGGTTCCCATCCGGGCCTTTGCCGAGCTGAACGATGTCATCGCCCTGCCTGCGCCCGATCATGGTGAAATAGGTCTGCGTCACCGGATCGGTCCATTGAATGTGCCAGGCATCGATGCGCGGATCGTAGACGCGCAGCGTCGTGCCGTAGGAGTTCACGTTGGCTGCGGCGTCTCCCTGGCGCGCCGCGCCGCGCGGCGGGACGATCCAGACATCCTGGATCGCCCGCCCCTCGAGCGCCCAGCCGAAATGCCATTCGCCGGGGCGGCGCCGCTTCGAGCCATCGGGCAGGAAACCCGTGACGTCGAGCTCCCAGGAGCCGACCAGCCAGCCGTAGAGATCCATTTTCCCGACGCGATCCGCTGCCGGGCCCTCGGCCTGCAGCGCGTCGGCGAGAGAAGACGAGCGTGCGGTCATGCCACCAACTCCCAGGCTTACCGGTCGCAATGCGCCTCGAGGCGATAGCCGTCGGGATCGACGGCGAAGGCGGCGTAATAGCCGG
>DASVOY010000298.1:0-3001 GCA_036383115.1 Allostellaceae bacterium | reverse complement strand
CCGCGCGCGCCAGGTCGGCGGCGCGCGCCAAGCCGAGCACGCCCCCGGCGCAGCCGAGGCCGAAAATGGGGAGCCGCCGCACGTCGCGCCGCAAGCCGAGCCGGTCCATGAGCCTGGCATCGAGGCTTGGCGTGGCGATGCCGGTCGTTGACACTACCACGACCGTGTCGATGTCGGCCGGCGCCAGGCCAGCCAGCGCGAGGGCATCGCGCGCCGCCTGCTCCAGCAGGGTCGTGGCATTCTCGAGATAGAGCGCGTTGCGCTCGGCCCAACCGTGGTTGCGCTCATACCAGTCGATGGGCACGCTCGAATAGCGCCGCTCGATGCCGGCGTTGGCGAAAACCGGCATGAGCCGGTCGAGATCGGCGCCGGCGCGCTCGGCGAACAGGTGTCGCGCGCGCAGCGTGACCTCGGGCTGGCCCAGAGCATAAGGCGGCACGGCGGTGGCGAGCGCGATCAGGCGGGGAATCATAGGGGTCACTGGCGAAGGCCTCCCGGCCTCGTTAGAGTGCGTGCGGCACCGACGCTGCTCGGTAAACGGCTGGTAGAGTGCCGGAGATCGCATGTTCGAGGGGTTCACAAACGCGCGAGTGGAGACGTCCGGCGCCGTGATCAATCTGCGTCGCGGCGGCAAGGGCCCGCCCTTGCTGCTGCTGCACGGCTACCCCGAGACGCACGCCATGTGGCACAAGCTCGCGCCGACGCTGGCCGAGCGCTTCACCGTGATCTGCCCGGACCTACGCGGCTACGGCGATTCATCGAAGCCGCCTGGCGGCGCCGGTCACTATGGTTACTCCAAGCGCGCCATGGCTGCCGATCAAATCGAGGTGATGGAGAAGCTCGGCTTCCGCCGCTTTCAGGTCGTCGGCCACGACCGTGGCGCGCGCATCACCCACCGAATGTGCCTCGATCACCCCGAGCGGGTCGAACGTGCCGCGGTGCTGGACATCATCCCGACCGCGGACGTTTTCGCGCGAACCGACAAGGCGCTCGCGACCTACTACTACCATTGGTTCTTCCTCATCCAGCCCTTCGATCTGCCGGAGCGTCTGATCGGCGGCGCGGTCGACCACTTCCTCGAGCGCTCGCTGCGCTCCTGGAGCCGCAAGGAGGGCGTCTTCGCCGAGGAGGTGATGGCGGAATACCGGCGCTGCTTCCGCGATCCTGCGACCATCCACGCCACTTGCGAGGATTATCGCGCCGGCGCCTCGGTCGACCTCGTGCACGATGCGGCGGACGCCGGCAAGAAGGTCGAGTGCCCGCTGCTCGTGCTGTGGGGCGCGAACGGTGTGGTCGGCCGGCTTTACGATCCCATCACCATCTGGCGCGAGAAGGCCGTCGACGTGCAGGGCCAGGCGCTGCCCTGCGGTCATTTCCTGCCCGAAGAGGCGCCCGCGGAGACGCTCGCGTCGCTCAGCTCCTTTCTCCACCGCTGACACGGAAAGATTCGCATTGTCATCACCCGCCGAGCCTTCCCCGCCGCGCCGGAAGCCGCGCAACCGCGTGATCGAGCGGCTGCGCGCCTATTTCTTCGCCGGCATCCTCGTCACCGGACCGCTGGCGCTCACGCTCTATCTCACTTGGCTCTTCATCCATTTCATCGACAGCTCGGTGAGCCTGCTCTTCCCCGACCGCTACAACCCCGCGCACTACCTGCCGTTCAATATTCCCGGCCTGGGGCTCGTCTTCAGCGTCATCGTGCTGACGCTGATCGGCGCGGCGACGGCGGGCTATGTCGGGCGGCTGTTCCTGCGCATCTCCGAGCGCATCCTGGCGCGCATGCCGGTCATCCGCGGCGTCTATGGCGCGATGAAGCAGATCTTCGAGACGGTGCTGGCGAAGCAGTCCAACACCTTCCGCGAGGCGGTGCTGATCGAGTTTCCGCGCCGGGGCATGTGGACGATCGCCTTCATCACCGCGCGCACCGAAGGCGAGGTGCAGGACCTCGCCGGACCCGACGCGGTAAGCGTCTATGTTCCGACCACGCCCAACCCGACCTCAGGCTATCTCGTTTTCGTACCGCGGCGCGAGCTCGTGGTGCTGTCGATGACGGTCGAGGAAGCGATCAAGATGGTGATCTCCGGCGGCATCGTCACGCCGCCCGACCGGCGCGTCGCCGCGGTGCCCTCCGAGGCGGGCGAGGTCTTGCTGACGCGCTCGGGCAGGGCGAGCCGCCCCGAGCGCTGAGCCGACGCCATGGGCCGGGCCGCAGTCTCGCTTGCGGTTTTCGTGGCGATCGCCGCGGTCGAGGGTTGCCATGGCTCGGAGCGTGTGGTGAACTCGGGCGCGATAGCGGTCGAACCACCTGATCCCGCAGCCGCCAAGCGGGGCGAATACCTCGTCAACGCCGCGGGCTGTGTGGGCTGCCATACCGACAAGGAGCATGGCGGCGCGCGACTGGCGGGGGGCAAGCCTATTGCCTCGGTCTTCGGCACCTTTGCCAGCCGCAACATCACGCCCGATCCGGTTGCCGGCATCGGCGGCTGGAGCGAAGCGGATTTCCTGCGCGCCGTGCGCACGGGCGTTTCTCCGTCCGGCGAGTATTTCTTTCCGACCTTCCCCTTCACCACCTTCACCAGCATGACGGATCGCGACATCCTCGATATCCGCGCGTATCTCTTCGCGCAGCCGCCAGTGCCCCAGGCGGTGCATCAGCCGCCGCGCGACGTGCCGTTTCCCTTCAACGTGCCGCGCTCCATGGCATTATGGCGGGCGCTTTATTTCAGCGAAGGGCCCTTGGCGCCCGATCCGGCGCAGAGCGCGGAATGGAACCGCGGCGCCTACCTCGTCAACGCCGTCGGCCGCTGCGGCGAGTGCCACACACCGCGCGGCTGGCTCGGCGCGCGCGACGGATCCCGCCGCTTCAACGGCGCCAGGCTCGCCGGCCCCGGCAACAAGCGCGCGCCAAACATCACGCCTAACCCCAACGACGGTATCGGCAAGTGGAGCGTCGACGAGATCGCCACGCTGCTCAAGACCGGCATCACCGCCGACGGCGACG
>DASVOY010000297.1:0-8927 GCA_036383115.1 Allostellaceae bacterium | reverse complement strand
CAGCGCGCCGGCATCGGCGGGGTCATAGACCACGACCTTGGCCCAGTCGGGATCGGCGATGTCGCGATGCTGCTGCCGGCCGAAAGCGTCGGGCTCGTAGAAGGTGACGCGGTGACCGCGAATGTCGAGAGCGCGTATGATGCCGCGGTAATAGGTCGCCGCGCCGTTCCAATAGGCCGACACAAGGCTCGAGCCGAAGAAGGCAACGGTCAGCCGGCTGCGCATGCTGCGATCTCTTTGCTTTCGTCCAATCCGAGGCCGAGCTCCCCGCAGATCGCCAGCAGTTCGTCGACGCGATGACGGCAGCTGTGCCGCGCCAGCACGCTGCGGCGGCCGCGCTCGGCGAGCGCGGCGGCATAACCCGGCTCGTGCGACAGCGTCGTCAGATGACGCCGCATCTCCGCGCCATCGCGGGCCACGAGGAAATCCTCGCCGGGCGTGAACAGCCCTTCGGCGTCGTCCCAGGGCGCGCTCACCAGCGGGATGCCGCAGGCGAGCGCCTCGAAGACGCGGATGGTCGGGATGCCCGGCAGCGCCTCGGCATAGGGCCGCCGCGGCACATGGACGGTGACTTTGTGGCGCGCGAAGACATCGGGTACGCGCGGGTTGGGCAGATAGCCGCCATAGGCGATGCCGACTGCCGCGAGCCTGGCTCGCGCTGCGTCGGGATAGCGCACGCCGTGCACCGTCGCAGCGAGGCCGAGCGCGCGTACCGGCTCGAGCAGGAATTCTTCGAGTTCGCGCGCGCGCTCGTCGTCGCCCCAATTGCCGATCCATACGAGGTCGCCCCGCCGTTCCGCCGCCATCGGGCGGAACAGCGCCGTGTCGGCGGCCTCATGCCAGGTCCAGGCGCGCCTGGCCCAGCCCCGCGCGAGGTAGAGGCGGCGGATCGCCTCGCCGAAGGCGAGCACGCCGTCGAAATCGGCGAGGTCGTCGACGGCGATGGTGTCGGGCGCGGTCACCGAGCGGTGATGGGTGTCGTGGAAGAGGAGGCGGTAGCGCCCGCCGGCGCGGCGATGGCGGGCGAGGCGGCGCACGAGCTGCGGCTCGGTCCATTCATGGACGAGGACGAGATCGGCGCCATCGAGCGCGGCGTCGAGATCGAGTGTCTCGGCGTCGTAGAAGCTGCTGCGCAGCATCGGGTAGGCGCATCGGAATGCCTCAAGAGCAGCTTCGCCCGTGTCGGCCCGGAGATTGCTAAGACTCCAGCCATCGCGCGGCTCGAGCACGGCGACACGATGTCCGCGCTCGGCGAGCTCACGCGTGACGCCGCGCAGGAAATGCGCGTTCCCGTGGTTCCAGTCCGAGACCAGAGAATGGCAGAACAAGACGATGCGCATATCAGTCGGCGCCGGCCATCAGTGTCGTGGTCGCAGGGCGCGCCGAGGTCAGCTCGTCGTAAAGCTCGGCGTAGCGCTCTGCCATCCGCGCCGCCGAGAAATTCTGCGCGCGGCGCTGCGCCTGCGCGGCCAGCGCCGTCCGCCGGCGCGGATCGGTCATCAGCGTGGCAATGGCATCGGCCAGCGCGGCCGGATGCTCCGGCGGCACGAAGACGGCAGCGCGCTCCCACAGCTCGCGCAGTGAGGGGATGTCGCCCAGCACCAGGGCGCAGCCCGACGCGGCGGCCTCCAGCACTGAGAGCCCGAACGGCTCGTAGCGCGCCGGCAGCGCATAGACCGCTGCGCGCGCCATCCACTCTGCGAGGGTCTCGGGCGCCAACGTCCCGAGCGCGTGGGCGGCGCGCGGCTCGATCGTGCGGCCGGAGGGGTGCCTGACGTCGCCCGCGACGTAGACCGGCCAGGAGAGCCGCGCCGCCGCGGCATCGAGAGCGGCGAGATTCTTGCCCGCGTGCCAGAGCCGCCCGGCGGCGAGCACGAAATCCTCCTTGGGTGCGGCCGCGAAGCGGCCAAGCGCGCAGCCATTGGCGATCACCCGGCCGCCGCGCGGCAGGCCATAATGATACGAAAGCGCGCGCAGCATGGCGCGCGTCGGCGCCACCACGCGATCGGCCCGCGCCAGCCCGAGCGTGACGCGCCTGCCGTAGTTGCTCCACTCCGGCGGCGGCGACGTGCCGTGCACGGCGCGCCACCAGGAGAGGACGCAGGAATGTCCGACCGCCACCACCGGCGCGGGCCAGCGCCGCGCCGCGTGGGCATAGCCGTTGAGGTGGATGACGCCGGGCCGGCATTCCTGGGCGAGGTCGTGGAGCCAGTCGGCCGAGCGCTCGATGTCGCGCTCCGCCCCCGGCATCCACTCGAGCCGGAAATCGCTGTCGAAAAGGCGCAGATTCGGCAGAGCCTCCGCGCGGCTGCGCTGGGCCTCGCTGGGCCGTGGTCCCATGACGGCGAGGGACACCTCGAAACGCTCCGGCCGCGCACCGAGCGCTTCGATCAGCGTCAGCGCGTAGGGCCAGACGCCGCCGACGGCGTCGGCGGTCATGAGAATTCGGAGCGGGCGACCGCCCTCGCTCATGGGGCGGTGCGCTCGAGCTCGCGCAGCGGCAACGGGCGCTGCTCCTGGATGTCGCTGAAATCATCGAACTGCGCGAGATAATGCGCGTGCGCGCGCTCCCACGCCTGGTCATCGGGCAGGCCCCAGAGGCGGCGATAATCGGGCGAGCCGGGATAGGGGAAAAGCGGCACCGGCTCGTTCGCCCACACGCCATGCGCCTGGAGCCCGTCGCGCCAGCGCGCGATCTCGTCGGCGTCGTCGAGTTCCGCCTCGATCAGGTTGGCCTGGACGAAGGCGACGTGGCGCTTCGCGAAGAGCAGCCGCTCGGTCAGCGCCTCGGTCGACATCCGGCATTTCTTGTCGAGCCGGTCGCGCCCTTCCGGCGACAGACTCTCGACGCCCGCCTCGATCGACACGCAGCCGGCGCGGCCCAGCAGCTCCAGCATGTCGTGATTCCACAGATCGATGCGCGTCTGAACGCCGAATTTGAGCTTGCGCTCGGCGAGCGCCTGGAGCAACGGCCGGTTGGGCAGGAAGATCTCGTCGATGAAGTAGAGGTATTCGACTCCTTGGCCGAGGAGCCGGTCCAGCTCGGCGACAATTACCGGCAGCGGCCGCCGGCGATAGGCGTCGCGGAAGTTCTCCTTGGCGCAGAAGGTACAGTGATAGGGGCAGCCGCGCGACGTCTCCATCTCCGCGCCCGGCCCCTGCGCCGGCGCATCGAAGCGATGATGGTGGTGCCGATGCCGCGCCATCACGGCATCGGGCCATTCGAGCACGGGCAGCGCGGCCATGTCCGAGGCATGCGGCCCGCCCTGGATGATGACGCGCCCATCCCCGCGGTAGGCGATCGACGGCACCGTCCGCCAGTCGCACCGCGGCGCGCGTGCCAGCCGCGCCAGAATCTCTTCCGCCTCACCCATAACCACGACGTCGGCGCCGAGCTTCATCAGCGCCGTGCCCGGCGTCGTCGAGGCGTGCGGTCCGATCCCGACGATCAGGCCGCCGACATCGCGCAGCTGGGCAACCGTCTGCTGCGGGACGCGCAACTCCGGCGGGGCGCAGCGCCAAAACAGGTAAGACGGCGCCGTCGTGACCACGGTCATATCCGGCGCGAAGCTCGCGACGGCCTCGCTCAGCGCGTCGCCGCCTGGGCCGTCGAGCTGCGCGTCGAAGATGACGGCGTCGTGGCCTTCAGCCTCGAGCATCTGGCGGGCGTAGCCGTATTCGAGCGGCAGATGCGGCTCGCGGCAGCCGAAATAGATGGAGCCGGCGAAGTCCCAGGGCGGGTTGACCAGGGCGATCTTCATGTCGGGACGCTCACCCGCGGCAACGCTTCCGCCCGCGCGGCGGGCTGTGTCGCGTTTCGGCCGGCAACGGCGCGCTGCCGCGCCGCCACGGCTGGCCGTGCTTCGGCTTGGCGTTGCTCAGCCAGCCAATGGTAGAGGCGCGCAACGCCCTCGGCGGCCGAGACAAGCGGCTGCCAGCCGGCGGCGCGGCTGAATTTACCGTGGTCGGACACGTAATAGCGCTGATCGCCGGTGCGCCACGCACCGTGGATGACCTCCGGTCGCCGCCGGTGCAAGAGAGCGATGCGGTCGACAAGCTCGACGAGGCTCGCCGTGTTGCGGGCACCGCCGCCGATGTTGAAGGCCTGACCGCGCAGGCGCGGCATCTTCTCCTGCGCCAGCAGGAAGGCGTCGACGAGATCTTCGACAAAGAGGATGTCGCGCACCTGGCGCCCGTCGCCGTAGATCGTGATCGGCTCGCCGGCGATGGCGCGCAACAGGAAATGCGCGACCCAGCCCTGATCCTCGGTGCCGAATTGGTGCGGCCCGTAGATGCAGCTCATGCGGAACACGAGCGCGGGCAGGCCGTAGCTCCGCGCGTAATCGACCACATACTGGTCGGCGGTCCCCTTCGAGCAGCCATAGGGGCTGTGGAAGTCGAGCGGCCGCGTCTCGTCGATGCCGCTGCCTCGCCCATCCTCCGCGCGTGGCATGTAGCGCGTGGCGCCCGGCTCGAGGTCGAGGTCGTCGACCGCGCCATAGACCTTGTTGGTCGAGGTGAAGACCACCGGCGGCGGCACCGCGCAGCCGCGAACCGCCTCGAGCAGGTTGAGCGTGCCGCCGGCATTGACGGCGAAGTCGTGCAGCGGATCGGCAAGGCTGGTGGTGACGGCGACCTGGGCGGCGAGATGGAAGACCTGCCCGGCGCGCTGGACCGCAGCGCGCAGCGCCGCGCTGTCGCGAATGTCGGCGATCTCCACCGTCACCGCATCGCCATGCGTCCGGCGCAGCCAGGCGAGGTTGCGGTCGACGCCTGGGCGCGAAAGATTGTCGTAAATCAGCACCGGCTGGCCGCTCGCGGCGAGGCGATGCGCCAGGTTGGCGCCGATGAAGCCGGCGCCGCCGGTGATCAGCACGAGGCGGCCGCTCATACGGTGAGGCCCCGGCGCTCGAGCGCGCGGCGCGCCTCGACGACGCGGTCGGCGGCGATCTGTCCCTCGAGCCATACGGCGAGGTCGCGGATGCCGTCCTCGAGGCTGATGCGCGGCTCGTAGCCCAGCAGCTGGCGCGCCCGTGTTATCTCGGCGAAACAGTGGCGGATGTCCCCGACACGGTATTTGTGCGTGATCTCCGGCGTGAGATGCTCCTTCTCGAGCTGCTCCGCCAGCCGGCGCGCTACCTCATTCACGCTGACCGAGCGGCCGCTGCCGACATTCAGCACCTGTCCCGCCGCCCGCGCCGACTCGTAGGCGAGCCGGCAGGCTTCGGCCACGTCCAGCACGTGCACGAAGTCGCGCCGCTGCTCGCCATCCTCGAAGATGAGCGGCGGGTTGCCGTTGAGGAGCCGCGCGGCAAAGATGGCGAGCACCCCGGTATAGGGGTTCGACAGCGCTTGGCGGGGGCCGTAGGCGTTGAAGAAGCGCAACGCCGTCGTCGGGATGCCATAGGCCGCGCCCACCATCAGGCACATGCGCTCCTGGTCGTATTTCGACAGTGCATAGACCGAGGCGAGCGACGGCGCCTTGCTCTCGGGCGTCGGCAGCGGCACGAGCGCGCCGTTGCCGTCGCGCGGCTCCCATTCGCCCCGGCGGAGCTGCGCGGCGCTGCGCCCCGCCACCGTCACCGCGGCGCCGGACGCGTCCCGGTAGAGCCCCTCGCCGTATACGCTCATACTGGAAGCGACGACCAACTTTTCCACGGGCCGCTCGATCAGACATTCCAGCAGAATTGCCGTGCCGAGGTTGTTCGACGTCGTGTAATGCGCCAGCTCGTACATGCTCTGGCCGACGCCAACCACCGCGGCGAAATGGAACACGCCGTCGATGTCGCGCAACGCGCGTTGCATCGTCTGTCGGTTGCATACATCTCCGGCGACGAACTCAACTTCACGGTTCAGATAAGACGGACGCCCGGCATCGGGTCCATGAACCTGCGCGCACAAATTATCGACTGCGCGCACCTCGTAGCCGCGCCGCAACAGATTATCCGCGAGATGCGAGCCGATGAATCCTGCGCCGCCGGTGATCAGAACCCGTTTCGGCATTGCAACCTCATGCTTCTTGTGACTTCTTCCCTCGTGAGGCTTAACAGGGTGAGACGACGTTTGTTCCCCCGCGCGGGCGCGGCTCTACCTGTGGGTGGGCAGCAAGGCGCGATCCCGCCTAACCGGCGGATGAGAGCGCCGCGTCGCACGTCGCTGGCGCGGACAACTACATACCTTTCTCGCCGGCCGTCGGAACCTCGCTCAACTTCTCCTTGTTTCTCCACTGTTTCGACGGGTCCGAGAAGGAGAGCGGATGCGCTTCGCGATCCCCGCGACTGCCGCTTCGCTGCTCGGCAGCGAGGTGCTTCGGTGAGCGATCGAAAGGTGCGCGTTGCCATTATCGGCGTCGGCAATTGCGCCTCTTCTCTCGTGCAGGGCGTGCACTTCTACCGCGACATCGCAGACTCGGATCGCGTCCCCGGGCTCATGCATGTGCGGCTCGGCGGCTACCATGTCGCCGACATCGAATTCAGCGCGGCCTTCGACATCAGCGCCGCCAAGGTCGGCAAAGACCTGGCCGAGGCGATCTACGCTGCGCCCAACAACACGGCGCGTTTCGCCGAGGTGCCGCGCAAGCGGCTGCGGGTCGAGCGCGGCCGCACGCTCGACGGTCTCGGCAAGTATCTGCGCGAGATGATCGTCGAAGCGGACGAGCCCCCTGCGGACGTCGCGCGGATCCTCAAGGAGACGCGCACCGACGTGGTCGTCTCTTATCTTCCGGTGGGATCGGAGCAGGCGACGCGGTGGTATGCCGAGCAGGCGCTTGCCGCGGGCTGCGCCTTCGTCAACTGCATTCCCGTGTTCATCGCCTCGCAGAAGCAGTGGCGGCGGCGCTTCGAGGAGCGCCGGCTCCCGCTGATCGGCGACGACGTCAAGTCGCAAGTCGGCGCGACCATCGTCCACCGCGTGCTGGCCAATCTGTTCCGCGAGCGCGGCGTGCGGCTCGACCGCACCTACCAGCTCAATTTCGGCGGCAATGCCGACTTCCGCAACATGCTGGAGCGCGAGCGCCTGGAATCGAAGAAGATATCGAAGACGCGCGCGGTCACCAGCCAGGTCGATCACCCCCTGTCGATGGAAGAGGCCCATGTCGGCCCGAGCGACTACGTTCCGTGGCTGAGCGATCGGAAGTGGTGCTACATCCGCCTCGAGGCGACGACCTTCGGCAATGTGCCGCTCAATTGCGAGCTCAAGCTCGAAGTCTGGGATTCGCCGAACTCCGCCGGCGTCGTCATCGACGCGGTGCGCTGCGCCAAGCTGGCGCTCGACCGCGGCATCGGCGGCGCGCTTTACGGTCCCTCGTCCTATTTCATGAAGAGCCCGCCGATGCAATGCACCGACGCCGAGGCGCGCCTCAACACCGAGGCCTTCATCCGCGGCGAGATGCCGGCCTGAGGGGCCGGTGCGCCGGACGTGACGGTCTTCCATTTCATCCGGCACGCGGAGCACGATCTCCTCGGCCGCGAGCTGGTCGGGCGGCGGCCCGGCGTTCACCTCAATCAGACCGGTCGCGAGCGAGCCGGGCGGATCGCCGGGGCATTGGCGGACGTGCCGCTCGAGGCCGTGCTGTCGGGCCCTCTGGAGCGGGCGCGCGAGACCGCCGAGGCGATCGCCCGGCGCCGCGGCCAAGCCGTCGTCCTGTGCCCGGCACTCGACGAGGTCGATTTCGGAGAGTGGACCGGCCGCCGCTTCGCCGAGCTGGACGAGGATCGGCGCTGGCGGCACTTCAACCGCTACCGCGCCATCGCGGTGATTCCGGGCGGCGAGCTGCTGCTCGAGGTGCAGGCCCGGATCATGCGGCTGCTGGCCGAGCTCGGCGAGCGCCATCCGGCGGGCCGGCTGGCGCTGGTCAGCCATGGCGATGTGATCCGCAGCGCGCTTCTCCATGTCCTGGGCATGCCGCTCGACTTCATTCAACGACTCGAGGTGAGCCCGGCCTCGCTGAGCACGGTGGTGCTCGACGAGAGCGGGCCGCGTGCGTTGGCGGTCAACGTGCGATTCGACGGCATGGATTGAGCAAAGCGCGGGAAGCGGCATGGGCCGCGCGGCTGCGGAACCGGCGGTGGATGCGCGCCGTTTGGACGGCAGGGTGGGACAGTGATGAAGCTGGTGATCTTCGGTCTGACGATCAGCTCATCCTGGGGCAATGGTCACGCGACCTTGTGGCGGGGCCTGTGTCGCGCGCTGCTCCGCCGCGGCCACCGCATCGTCTTCTACGAGCGCGACGTGCCCTACTACGCCGAGCATCGCGACCTGGCGGAGCTTCCTGCCGGCGGCCGGCTTCATCTCTATCGTGACTGGCATGAGGCGATCGGCGCGGCGAGAAGCGATCTCGCCGATGCCGACGTCGCGATGGTCACATCCTATTGCCCGGATGGCGTCGCCGCGGCGGAGCTGGCGCTGTCCTCGCCGGCGCGGCTCAACTGCTTCTATGACCTCGACACGCCGGTGACGTTGGCGCGGCTCGCGGCCGGCGAGACCGTCGGCTACATCGGCCCGCGCGGCCTCGGCGATTTCGACCTGGTGCTGAGCTATACCGGCGGCGCCGCGCTCGACCAGCTGCAGACGCGGCTCGGCGCCAGACGTGCCGCGCCGCTCTATGGCAGCGTCGACCCCGAGGCGCATCGGCCCGAGCGGCCCCTGCCGCAATACCTCGCCGACCTCTCCTATCTCGGCACCTACGCGGAAGACCGGCAGGCGGCGCTCGAAACGCTCTTCATCGAGCCGGCGCGGCGGCTCCCCGAGCGGCGCTTCGTCATCGGCGGCGCGAAATATCCTTCGGTCTTTCCGTGGACGAGCAACATCCATTTCGTGCGCCATTTGCCGCCGGCGGAGCATTCGGCCTTCTTCTCGTCGTCACGGCTCACGCTCAACGTGACCCGCCGGTCGATGGCGGCGATGGGGTTCTGCCCATCCGGGCGCAT
>DASVOY010000296.1:0-2293 GCA_036383115.1 Allostellaceae bacterium | reverse complement strand
ACCAGCACGTGATCGGCATAGCCGCCCGGCTTCTGCACGCCGAGGAAGCGCGGCGTCATGCAGAGCTGCTCCTCGCCGCGGCGGCAGGTGGCGCAGTCGCCGCAGCCGATCCACGGATGCACCAGGCGCTTGTCGCCCACCTTGACGCCGGTCGCGTCGGGCCCGAGCGCCGCCACTTCGCCGACGATCTCGTGGCCCATAGTGAGCGGCGGGATGAGCCCACGATCCTTGACCGTGAGCTTCTTGCCACCGCCCAGATCGTACCAGCCCTCCCAGATATGCAGGTCGCTGTGACAGACGCCGGCGGCCAGCGTGCGCAGCAGCACCTCGCTGCCTTGCGGCTTCGGCGTGGGTTTCTCGGTCGGGCGCAGCGGCGCGCCGAAATCGACGACGTCGTAGCTCTTCATCGCGGTCCTCCCTTGGACTTTTGCGGCGAGCTTAGGCGAGACGCGGCATCCGTGCCAGTCGCTGGCCGCAGCATGCGCGGCGGAGGTGATTTCTCGCATCGATCGATGTATACCGGCCGCGTATGACCGTCCTCGTCACCGGTGCCGCCGGCTTCATCGGCTTCCATGTCAGCACGGCGCTGCTGAAGCGCGGCGAGCGGGTGCTGGGTGTCGACAATCTCAACGACTATTACGACGTGACGCTCAAGGAGGCGCGCCTCGCCGAGCTCAGCCGCCTGCCAGGATTCGCCTTCGAGCGCCTCGAGCTCGCCGAGCGCGGCGCGCTCCAGGCGCTGCTTCAGCGCCATCCCGACACCGACCGCGTCGTCCATCTCGCGGCCCAGGCCGGCGTGCGCTACTCGCTCACCAACCCGCATGCCTATATCGGGTCCAACATCCAGGGCCATCTCGAAGTGCTCGAGGCCTGCCGGGCGCTGCCCAAGCTCAAGCATCTCGTCTATGCCAGCTCGTCCTCGGTCTATGGCGGCAATACCAAGCTGCCCTTCTCCGTCGCCGACCGGGTCGACACGCCGCATTCGCTCTACGCCGCCACCAAGAAGGCGGACGAGCTGATGTCCTATTGCTACTCGCACCTCTATCGCCTGCCGACCACCGGGCTGCGCTTCTTCACGGTCTATGGGCCGTGGGGCCGGCCGGACATGGCGGCGTGGATCTTCACCGAGGCGATCCTCGCCGGGAAGCCGATCCGCGTCTTCAACCACGGCGAGATGCGGCGCGACTTCACCTATGTCGACGACATCGTCTCCGGCGTCGTCGCCTGCCTCGACCGGCCGCCGGCCGATGGCGGCGGCGAGCCGCCCTGCCGGCTCTATAACCTCGGCAACCACCGCAGCGAGGATCTGAAGCGCTTCATCGCGCTCTTGGAGACGGCGCTCGGGCGCAAGGCGATCGTCGAGCTGGAGCCGATGCAGCCGGGCGACGTGCCGGCGACCTATGCCGACATCGCCGAGACCGAGCGCGATCTCGGCTTCGCGCCGACCACGCCGATCGATCAGGGCCTGCCCCGCTTCGTCGCCTGGTACCGGGCGTACCATCGCCTGTGATCGGCATGAGCGATCAGCCGCTCGCCACCGGCTTCTGAACGAGCCGCTTTCATGACCACGCCGCAACCACTCGTCTGCCATATCATCTATCGCCTGGCGGTCGGCGGGCTGGAAAACGGCCTGGTCAATCTGATCAATAACCTGCCGGACAGTGACTACCGGCAAGCGATCGTCTGCGTCACCGAATCGACCGACTTCGCCAAGCGAATAAAGCGGCGCGGCGTCGAGATCCGAGAAGTGCACAAGCGCTCGGGCAAGGACATTCCCGCCTATGCGCGAATGTGGCATGTGCTGCGCGAGCTTCGCCCAACCATCGTTCACACGCGGAATCTGCCGGCGCTCGACATGATGCTGCCGGCGCGGCTCGCCGGCGTCCGGCGCTTCATCCATAGCGAGCACGGCCTCGATCTGATCGAGCTCGGCGGGCGAAACGCGAAATACAACCGTCTTCGCTGGGCGAGCCAGGCGCTCGTCGATCGCTACATCACCGTGTCGCAGGATCTCAATAACTGGCTGTGCCGGGACGTCGGCATTCCCGATGCCAAGATGGAGACGATCTACAATGGCGTCGACACAGCGCGGTTCTCGCCCGACGGCCCGGTGCGACGCGCGCTTCCCAGTGGCTTCGCGCCGGATGGCGCGGTCGTCGTCGGCACCATCGGCAGACTCGATACGCTGAAAAATCAGCTCGGGCTGGCACGCGCCTTCGGGATCATGCTCAAGATGCGTCCTGCCCTGCGCCGCTCGTTGCGCCTGGTGATCGTGGGCGACGGCAAGACGCGC
>DASVOY010000295.1:0-4568 GCA_036383115.1 Allostellaceae bacterium | reverse complement strand
CGGCAAGACCTATCTCGACCAGGCCACCCTGATCCTGGCCCAGATCGAGGCGGCCGACGCGGGCGTCAGCGATATGCCGGCGCCGCGGGGAACCGCCTGACCCTCCACAGGGTCCGCAGGAACGCGACCAGATCCTGCTTCTCCTGCGGCGCCAGTTTCGTGCCGAGGATCAGGATGAAGAACTCGACGGTGTCTTCCAGCGTCAGAAGACGCTCGTCATGCAGGTAGGGCGGCTCTCAAATTGTCGGCGCAGAACGGCGGCTGGTGGCAGCTCGCGCATTGGCCGTTGCCGAAGAAGATCTCCTGGCGCTGCGAGGCTGCCGGTTGCGCGAAGACGGCGTAGGCGACGGGCGCGACGATCAACGCCGAGGCAGCTAGCCCTGCTCTTCCAACAGCACGGCCTGTTTCTCAAAGTCCTCGGCAACGGCGAGGAGTTGGCTGGCAATGCTTGGCGCTGCCGCGTCCTCGGCAAGTTGACGGAGCATCACCGCATGGTCCCGCAAGCGCTGGGCCTCTGATACGACCGGCCGCTCTGGCGTCGTTTGGCGATCTGGCAGCGCGTTGCGCTCTGGCATCGCTGGACCTCAACGGAAGCAACGCCCGAATGCCCACGATAGCGCCGGGCCGTCTTCGGCACCAGCCCATCAGGAGCCACGGGGGAGCCACGGCACGCAGAAATCCTTTCCGCGACTGGCGCGCAGGGAACCGCAGAACGCCTAGGTTGCCCGCAGCCAACGACAGGCATACACAAGTCACTCGCTTTGACCCGGATGCATGATCGCCGATTTCGCCCTATATCATCGCCGGAAAGCCCGGAGCCTCGCCATGGATCGCATCGCCAGCATGACGGCCTTCACCACGGTCGTCGCCAGCGGCAGCTTCGCCGCCGCCGCGCAGCGCCTCAACATGTCCCCCGCCATGGTCACCAACCATGTGCGCGCGCTCGAGGAGCGGCTGGGCGCGCGGCTCCTCAACCGCACCACGCGCAAGCTCAGCCTCACCGAGGCCGGCAAGACCTATCTCGACCAGGCCACCCTGATCCTGGCCCAGATCGAGGCGGCCGATGCGGGCGTCAGCGACCTGCAGGCGACGCCGCGAGGGACGCTGCACGTCAATACCGCCAGCATCCTTTCACCGGCGCTGGTGCCGCTCTTGGACGCGTTCGGCTGCGCCTTCCCGGAGATCACGCTCGAGCTCGTCAGCAGCGACCGCATGCCCGATCTCGTCGAAGACGGCATCGACGTCGCGATCCGCTTCAACCCGGCGCCGGAGTCGAGCCTCATCGTGCGGACGCTCGGCTCGTTTCGCGTCGTCACCTGCGCCTCCTACGCCTATCTGGCGACGCGCGGCGAGCCGCGCGAGCCGGCCGACCTCGCCGGCCACAACTGCCTCTCCTACATGTATCCGGGCTTCACCACGATGACCCGGGAATGGCGCCTCGGGGGTCCCAACGGCGAGGTGACGGTGCCGGTCTCGGGCAACCTCCACACCAACAACACCGAGCTGCTGCGCGCCGCCGCGCTCAGCGGGCGCGGCATCGTGCGCGCGCCCAACTACAGCATCCGGGACGACGTCCGGGCCGGCCGCCTCATCCAGGTGCTGCCGGATTGGCACTCGGGCGAATTGCCGATCGTGGCGCTCTATCCCGCCCGCGACCACCTGCCGGCCAAGGTGCGCATCTTCATCGACTTCGCTGTCAAGCATTTTGCCGAGGAGCAGAAGCGCGGCCTCGAGACGAAGGTCGCGGCCGCCGGCTAGTCGCACATCCTCGCGTCCGCGCAACACGCGTCGCGCGGATCATGCGCGTGCTCCGGCCCGCTCCGACGATCGGCTCTCTGCCGTACTAAAGCCGATTTCGCTCGGCCGTGCTTGCCACCCAAGTCGTCATGGCCGGGCTCGTCCCACGGCTGTCCGGTTGGGTTTTTGTGGACAAGGCGCATGACGTTGATTCTTCTGTGTCTCGAGCGTTTGGCGACGTTTCGCGACACGGGAAGAGGGTCAACGTCATGCGACACCAGAATAGCGTTTTTCACGGCGTTCTGAAGCATATGCCGTGGCATGAGTTTGATCGGCTGGTCACGGTGCATGATGCTGATGCGCGGGTGCGCCGGCTGACGACGAAGGGCCAGTTGGTGGCGCTGCTCTACGGCCAGCTGTCGGGGGCTGCAAGTCTGCGCGAGATCGAGGCCGGGCTCGAGAGCCATGCGGCGCGGCTCTATCACCTGGGCGTGGCGCCGGCGCGGCGCTCGACGCTGGCCGATGCCAACGCGCTGCGGCCGGCGGCCGTCTTCGCCGAGCTGTTGTCGCTGATGATGAGGCAGGCTCGCCGCGGCCTGCGCCGCAAGCTCGCTGAGACCACCTATCTCATTGACGCCACGGCCGTACGGCTCAACCGGCTCAGCGCCGCGTGGGCGCGCTTCTCGGCCGGGGTCTGCGGTGCCAAGGTGCACGTCATCTACGATCCCGATGCCGATCGTCCGATCTACGCCGCCGTGAGCGCGGCGAATGTCAACGACATCACGATTGCCCAGGCCATGCCGATCGAAGCTGGGGCCACCTATGTCTTCGACCTCGGCTATTACGACTACGCCTGGTGGGCGGAGCTGGACCGGGCGCAATGCCGGATCGTGACCCGCTTCAAGTCCAACACGCCGCTGGCGCTGGTCGGGGAACGGCCGGTGCCGCAGGGCGGGCCGATCCTCTCCGACCGCATCGGCCATCTGCCAGCGCGCCAGGCCAAGAACCGGCGCAATCCGTTTCAGGGCCCGGTGCGCGAAGTCCGCGTCAAGACCGAAACTGGCAAGGTGCTGCGCATTCTGTCCAATGATCTCGATGCGACCGCTCAGGAGATCGCCGACCTCTACAAGCGGCGCTGGGCCATCGAGCTCTTCTTCCGCTGGATCAAGCAGACCCTGAAGATCGCCCGCTTCCTCGGCACCTCCGAGAACGCCATCCGCATCCAGATCGCCGTCGCCCTTATCGCTTTCCTCCTGCTCCGTCTCGCTCAGGCGACCCAGAAATGCGTGCAAAGCCCGCTTGCCTTCGTCAGGCTGGTTCGTGCCAATCTGATGCATCGCAGACGCATCGACCGCCTGCTCCAAACTGAGCTGATCCCCGACGTCGACCCACATCAACTGGCGCTCCAATGGAGCTGAAACCTGAACCGGACAGCCGTGGGCTCGTCCCGGCCATCCACGTCTCGCGTCGGCGCCGTCAAAGGCGTGGATGCCCGGCACAAGGCCGGGCATGGCGACCGAGTGGTTTGGCGGCAGCGCGTCCACGTGAACGGAACGTGTGCTACCGGCCCGGCGCGCGGTAGTTGACGCTCTTCTGCAAAGCCTTGTCGACTTCCTCGGCGGTGAGCAGCGGTATCACCTTGGTGCGCACCAGTCCGGAGGCCGAGACAGCCACGGCGAGCGCGGCCATGCTCATGTTGTCGGGCATGTCGGCGATGCTCACGACGTCGTCTTCGCCGAAGGCGAAATAGAAGCCTTCGAGCTTGCCGCCGAGCGCGCTGATGGCGGCGTTGATGACTTCCCGGCGGCCGGAGCCCTTGTCCTTCTGCAGGCCCTTCAGACCTTCCGCGGTATAGGCGGCGTGGATCATGTATTTGGGCATGACATCCTCCGTGAGATCTCGGAAGATCGCGTCGGCTGCGATCGCAGCCTCCATCAGCCTAATCCAATACGCCGCGCGCACGAAGCGTCGATAAGGCTCGACGGCTCGGGCGCTTCATGACCGGCGGTTTCCCGGCGCGTCGATAGCGCTCGAGCTGTCCTGGACCGGCGATCTCATCGACGCCGAGGAGGCCGAGCGCCTCGGCATCGTCGACAAGCGCGGCCCGACCGGCGCTCGGCGGCTCGCCTGATCATCGCTCGACCGCTCACAGCCGTGCGGCGCTCGCCAAGCGTCGCGAACGACCTGCCCTGTCGGGCGTTGCCGTTAGAAGCTATACTGCGTTGCCTTCCCGGAGCAGCACCTTGTGCCATGGAAAGTTTGCTGTCGGGAGAATGCGATGAGATTGCTGACGTTTGGGTTGAGTCTGATTTTGCCCATCGTGCTGGGCGGATGCTACACGGTAAGGGGCGTCGGACAGGACCTGTCCGCCGCCGGCCGGGCGCTGAGCAACGCGGCGGACACCGTCATGGGCGAGCCTGAGCCGGCCGCGGCGACGCCGCCACCGGCCACGGCCCAGGGATCGTCGGGGCCGCCCCGGAGTCTGGCGGCGCCGCCTCCTCCGGCGCCGGAGCAGCCGAAATAGCGCCTGGTGATCTCGGCGGGCGCGCTTTCCCGTGCGTCACGGTCGCGCCGGGGCTCCGCGGAGGGTCGGGCTTGCGCCGCCATCGGCCGGCCACTAGATCACCACGCCATGCACCCGAGCTACGTCGCCCTGCCGCACCAGCTCACCGCGCGCGGCTGGATGGTGTTCCACCGGATACGCTGCCAGCCAGTGGCGTCCAGGCTCACGCCGCCGCAGGCCAGGACGCTCGCCGACGCTCTCAACCTCGCAGCCACAGGCGAAGCGCCGCGCTCGGCACGCATGGCGGTAGAGTAGCTCACCCGCCCGA
>DASVOY010000294.1:0-4739 GCA_036383115.1 Allostellaceae bacterium | reverse complement strand
GGGGATCGCCGATGCCGAGATCCAGCAGATGCTGCAGGGCATGATCAAGCAGCGTCGCGAATCGATCGCGCTCTACGAGCAGGGCGGCCGGCCCGAGCTCGCCGAGAAGGAGCGCGGCGAGATCGCCATCATCGAGCGCTTCCTGCCGAAACAGCTGTCCGACGCCGAGCTCGAGGCGGCGGCCAAGGAGACGATCGCCGCGGTCGGCGCGCAGGGGATGAAGGACATGGGCCGGACCATGGCCGCGCTCAGGGAGCACTATGCCGGCCAGATGGACAGCGCCAAGGCGAGCCAAGTGGTGAAGCGGCTGCTGGGTTAGCAGCGCCGCTGAACGCGGCGCGGATCGATTCCATCGACAGGCCCGGCCGCAGACAACGAAGCCTTAAAATTTGGTTTGCACCATGCGAACCGCTTCTGGATTCGCGCGGTGTGCGTTAGACTCATATTCCATCGGCCGTCGCGCGCCAGAGCGGCGGCCGATATGAGAAAGCTGGCAGCCCTTCATGGCCTTTCCGCCCCGGTTCCTCGACGAGTTGCGCGCGCGGGTGTCGCTCGCCGAGATCGTCGGTCGCCATGTGCGTCTCACCAGGCGCGGCCGCGAATATGTCGGGCTCTGTCCTTTCCACAAGGAGAAGACCCCGTCCTTCAACGTGGTCGAGGACAAGGGCTTCTATCATTGCTTCGGCTGCGGCGCGCATGGCGATGTCATCGGTTTCGCCATGCAGACGAGCAATCTGAGTTTCCCCGAGGCGGTCGAGGAACTCGCGCGCCAGGCCGGGCTCGAAGTGCCGCAGCAGACCCGCGAGGAGCGCGAGACGTCGCAGCGTCAGGCGACGCTCCAAGGCGCGGTCGAGGCGGCGTGCGTGTTTTTCGAAGTGGCGCTGCATGGGCCGCAGGGCCGCGAGGCGCGGCTCTACCTCGAGCGCCGCGGTCTCGATCTCGCAACCATCCGCCGCTTTCGCCTTGGCTATGCGCCCGACGGACGCGACGCGCTGAAGCGCGCGCTCGGCAAGAGCTTCCCTGAGCCGCTTCTTGTCGAAGCCGGGCTCCTGCGCCGGCCGGAAGGCGGCGGTGAGCCTTTCGACTATTTCCGCCACCGCGTGATCTTTCCGATCGGCGACCGGCAAGGCCGCATCATCGCTTTCGGCGGAAGGGTGCTCGGCGACGGGCAGCCGAAATACCTCAACTCGCCCGACACCCCGCTCTTCCAGAAGGGCCGGGTGCTCTATGCCTGGGCGCAGGCGCGCGCGGCAGCGGCGCGCGAGCCCTCGGCCATCGTCACCGAGGGCTATATGGACGTGATCGCGCTGCATCGCGCCGGCTTCGCAACGGCGGTGGCACCCCTCGGCACGGCGCTGACGGAGATGCAGATCGAAATGCTGTGGCGTCTCGCGCCGGAGCCGGTGCTGTGCTTCGACGGCGATGCCGCGGGTCTGCGCGCCGCCGGCCGCGCGCTCGAGCGAGCGTTGCCGCTGCTGAAACCCGGCCACAGCCTGAGATTCGCCACCCTGCCTGCGGGCGAGGATCCGGATACGCTCATTCTGCGGCAGGGCATGCCGGCGATTCGCGGCGTGCTGGAGCGCGCCCGCCCGCTGGCCGATGTGCTGTGGGAGGTCGAGACGGCGCATCCGATCGATACGCCCGAGCAACGCGCCGCGCTCGAGCGGCGGCTCGAGGAAAGAGTACGCGCGATCGCCGACCGCTCGGTGCAGGAGCATTACCGGAGCTTCTTCCGCAATCGGCTCTTCGAAACGCTTCGGCAATGGAAACCCGGGAGCCGCCGAGGGGCGGCGGCGCAACCCGTCGGGCCGAATGTCGGCGTCAGGCTGAAAGCCCCCGCGGCCTTCGAGGGGAGGCCGAGGTTCGAGCCGACCTCGCTGCTGCGCCGCAGGCAGGAGATCTTGCTGGCGCTATTGCTTAACCATCCCTTCTTGTTGAACGAGGTGACGGAGGATCTGGCCGGGCTGCACATGCCGGCCCCCGACCTTGACAAGCTCTGCCACGAAATCTTAAGACTTCACGCCCTTAATCCGGACCTTGACGCTGCGATGCTCAAGCGCCACCTCACAGAGAATGGGTACGCCAGGGTTGTGCAGGGGGTTCTATCGCCACAAGTCTTGGCCCATGCCGCCTTCGCGCGGGTCGGAGCAGAGGCCGAAGCGGTGAGGGCGGGGTGGGCGAATACCAGAGACCAGCTCCAGCAAACTCATCTGAACACGCAGATCGCCGAGGCGGAACGGGACCTTGCCGAGGATACCACCAACGAAACGTGGACGCGATTGCACCCGTTGCTGGAGCAGAAGATCGAGGACGACGGCGCGGCGGGAGGGGGGATCGTTTGATCTGTGGCCGAATGGCCGAACCGGGCGCTGCAGGGGAATTGCCCAGGGTACCGGACGCATGGCGGCTTGAGGCCGCGTGACGTCCCTTGTCGCATTTGAATGATCTAGGGCGGGGCAGAGATGGCGAGTAAGGCGGCGAATACGGCTGAAGCGCCCGAGGCGCGCGAGGAGGCGGCGGAAGCGCCGCTGCTCGACACGACGGCGGCGGCGATCAAGAAGATGATGGCCCGCGGCAAGGAGCGGGGTTACGTCACCTATGATGAGGTGAACGCCGCATTGCCGGCCGAGCAGGTTTCCTCGGAGCAGATCGAGGACACGCTCGCCCAGCTGAACGAGCTCGGCATCAACGTCGTCGAAAGCGAGGAGACCGACGAGGCCGCCGCGACCGAGGAGGAGGGCGAAGGCGAAGCGCGCGCCAGCGGCAATCTCGATGACGAGGACATCGGCCGCACCGACGACCCCGTGCGCATGTATCTGCGCGAGATGGGTTCGGTCGAGCTCTTGTCGCGCGAGGGCGAGATTGCCATCGCCAAGCGCATCGAGGCCGGCCGCGAGATGATGATCGGCGGGCTGTGCGAGAGCCCGCTCACCATGCGGGCGCTCATCGGCTGGCGCGATGCGCTCAACGAAGGCAAGATGCTGCTGCGCGACGTCATCGATCTCGACGCGACCTACGGCAGCGCCTTTGGCACCCCGGAACCGTCACCGGAGGTCGAGGAAGAGGCCCCCGTTCCGCCCGAGGAAGGCGAAGAGGGAGACGCCGCCGCTGCGGAAGGCGCGCCGCCGCCGGGCGTCATCGATGACGACGCGGATGGCGAAGACCAGTCGATCTCGCTCGCCGCGATGGAAGCGGAGCTCAAGCCCAGCGTGCTGGCGACGCTCGACGGCATCGCCGCCCTCTACAAGAAGCTCCACAAGCTCCAGGACCAGCGCCTCACGACCCTCCAGGAGGGCGAGGAGATCGCCAAGGCGACCGAGAAGCGCTACGACAAGCTCAAGAGCGAGATGGTCGAGGCGATGAAGAGCGTGCGCCTCAACAACACGCGCATCGAGCATCTCGTCGAGCAGCTCTACACCTTGAATCGCCGCCTCGTCGCCGCCGAGGGCAAGCTCTTGCGCATGGCCGAGGCCTCCGGCGTCAAGCGGCAGGACTTCCTCAACCATCACATGGGCCAGGAATTGGTGCCCGATTGGTCGGCGCGGGTTAAGCGGCTGCACGGCAAGGGCTGGGGCTCGCTCGTCAACAAGCACGGCGCCGACGTCAAGGCGATGCGCGGCGAGATCGCCAATGTCTCCGAAGAGGCGGGGCTGCCGCCGGTCGAGTTCCGCCGCATCGTCGGCACGGTGCAGCGCGGCGAGCGCGAGGCGGGCCGCGCCAAGAAGGAGATGGTCGAGGCCAATCTCCGCCTCGTCATCTCCATCGCCAAGAAATACACGAACCGCGGCCTGCAGTTCCTCGACCTGATCCAGGAGGGGAACATCGGATTGATGAAGGCGGTCGACAAGTTCGAGTACCGCCGCGGCTACAAGTTCTCGACTTATGCGACGTGGTGGATCCGCCAGGCGATCACCCGCTCGATCGCCGACCAGGCGCGCACCATCCGCATCCCCGTGCACATGATCGAGACGATCAACAAGCTGGTGCGCACCTCGCGCCAGATGCTGCACGAGATCGGCCGCGAGCCGACGCCCGAGGAGCTTGCCGAGAAGCTCGGCATGCCGCTCGAGAAGGTGCGCAAGGTGCTGAAGATCGCCAAGGAGCCGATCAGCCTCGAGACGCCGATCGGCGACGAGGAGGATTCGCATCTCGGCGACTTCATCGAGGACAAGAACGCCATCCTGCCGCTGGACGCGGCGATCCAGGCCAATCTGCGCGAGACGACGACGCGCGTCCTCGCCTCGCTGACGCCGCGCGAGGAGCGTGTGCTGCGCATGCGCTTCGGCATCGGCATGAACACCGACCACACGCTCGAGGAAGTCGGCCAGCAATTCTCGGTGACGCGCGAGCGCATCCGCCAGATCGAGGCCAAGGCGCTGCGCAAGCTCAAGCACCCGAGCCGCTCGCGCAAGCTCAGAAGCTTCCTCGACACCTGACACGGATCGGAAGTCGAGGATCAGCGGGGCAGTGGCCCATTTGACACCGCCGTCCCGATCCCTGATACCTGACGCCTGTCCTCTGAACCCCGGGCCTGTAGTTCAGCTGGTTAGAACGCGCCGCTCATAACGGTGTTGTCGCAGGTTCGAGTCCTGCCGGGCCCACCAGCTTCTTCCGATCCGAGCTTACAGCAGCACCTCCCACGCCCGCGCGAACAGTTCGCGGATGCGTTCTGTGAGCGGCCGGCGGCGCCAGCTCTGCTCGTCGACCGGCGTGGCGCGGGCGAGCTCGTCCTGGAACAT
>DASVOY010000293.1:0-1857 GCA_036383115.1 Allostellaceae bacterium | reverse complement strand
AGATCGCGCTCATCGAGCGGCTCGCCGAGGCGGGCCTCACAGTGGTCGAGGCGGGCAGCTTCGTCTCGCCGAAATGGATTCCGCAAATGGCGGACACCGCCGAGGTGCTGGCGGGGCTCAGGCGCCAGCCGGGCGTCAGCTATCCCGTGCTGGTGCCGAACATGAAAGGCTTCGAGGCCGCGCGCGCGGCCGGCGTGGAGGAGATCGCGATCTTCGGCGCGGCGTCGGAGAACTTCTCCCAGCGCAACATCAACTGCTCGATCGCCGAGAGCCTGGAGCGCTTCGCGCCGGTCGCGGCGTCGGCGCGGCAACACGGCATGCGGCTGCGCGGCTATATCTCCTGCGTCGTCGATTGCCCCTATGAGGGCCCGGTCGCGCCGCGCGCCGTGGCGGACGTCGCGGCGAAGCTGCTGGCGCTCGGCTGCTACGAGATCTCGCTCGGCGACACCATCGGCACCGGCACGCCGTCGCGCGTCCAGGCGATGATCGACGCGGTCGCCAAGTCCGTGCCGATCGCGCGCCTCGCCGTCCATTTCCATGACACCTACGGCCAGGCGCTCGCCAACATCCTGGCGTCGCTCGAGCAGGGCATCGCCGTGGTCGACAGCTCCGTCGCCGGGCTCGGCGGCTGCCCCTACGCCAAGGGCGCGTCGGGCAATGTGGCGAGCGAGGACGTGCTCTACATGCTCAGCGGTCTCGGCATTGCCACCGGCGTCGATCTCGGCAAGCTCGCCGCGGCGGGGCGGTTCATCTCCGGCGTGCTCGGGCGCGAGCCCGTCTCGAAGGTGTCGCGCGCGCTCGCCGCGAAGGCGGCCTGACCATGCCGGTTCATCTCATCAAGATGGCCGTGGGCGTCAGCGATTTCGCCGAGCTCCGGCGCCTGCAGAAGCAGCGGCGCAAGGAGCGCGGCCGCTACTGCTTCTTCACCCGCAACATGCCGCGCCGGCTCGAGGAGGTGCTCGACGGCGGCTCGATCTACTGGGTGATCAAGGGCCATGTGCAGGCACGCCAGCTTCTGCGGCGCTTCACGCCGGTGGTCGGCGACGACGGCGAGCGCTACTGCACGGTCGAGTACGACAAGGAGCTGGTTCCCGTGTTGTGGCAGCCGCGCCGTCCGTTCCAGGGCTGGCGCTATCTCGAGCCCAAGGACGCGCCGCCCGACCGCCCGGCCTACGCCGCAGAAGATGATAATCTGCCGCCCGCGATGGCGCAGGAGTTGCGCGCGCTCGGCCTGTTGTGATTTTCCTCGCGGTTTCTTGGCCGATGCCCTTGTAAAGTGCGCGGGCGTGCTTATATAGGCTTTGTCGGCGGCGAGTTCAGCGCTCGTAGCTGTCCCCTGAAAGAAAGACGAGAGAGCGGGCGATTGCCCCTGGACAACAGGCGCGCGCCTCTTATATCTTCTCGTCAGCCGCTCCTGGCGGCTTCTTCATAAACGGTCCGATGACGAACGCTGCGAAGCGCGGCGTCGTTTTTGTCGGTCGCATGAAGGAGCGCGCGAGAGCGGCGCCGGATGCGGAAAAGCTTGTTGACTCGGTTTTGTCGCGAGCTTATAAGCCCGGCTCCCTTTTGGGGGATTGGTCTTTGACATTGTTGGTATGGAAGGGATGCGCAGGCGGCGGCGCCTTGTCGGCGCTTTAGGTCTGCGCATCTGAGGTAAGGAATTGGACAACTGTCGGTTCCGAACAGATGAGCGACGTATGAGTGCCAGGCTTGGCCTTGCTTTTAGCGAGCGGGGCCGAGGCGAAGTTGAGAGTTTGATCCTGGCTCAGAACGAACGCTGGCGGCATGCCTAACACATGCAAGTCGAACGCGTGGAGCGATCCACGAGTGGCGCACGGGTGAGTAACGCGTGGGAAC
>DASVOY010000292.1:0-10476 GCA_036383115.1 Allostellaceae bacterium | reverse complement strand
CGTCGCTGAACGGCTTCAGCGATACCGCCACGTCCGGATAGAAGTGCCCCAGCGCGGCGCCGACGATCATCGCCACGACGACCTGGAAATAGAGCTTCATGTAGAACGGCCGGCGCTCGCCGCCGGCCGCTGCGCGACGCTCCCCCCTCGCATCCCCCAGAGACGTCCGGCTCATGTTCCCTCCATGGTCCGCCGCAAAGCGCGCCATTCTCGACAGCGCCCCGCCGTCATGTGACGACGATCATTGTCCCTTGATCTTGCATCCGCCGGGCCGCGCCGCTCAGCGCGGCATCTTGACCACCACCTTGATCGCATCCTCGATGCGCTCGCGCGCGTATTTGAGCGCGGTCGGCAGCTCATCGAGCGGGAAGGTGTGGGTGTGGATGAGCTTGGCGTCGAAGCGCTTCTGCTTCATCAGCGCCATGGCGCGGTGGGTGGCGCTCTGCCCCTCGCCGCGGATGCCGAAGACGTAGATGTTGTTGCGCACGAGATAAGCGAGGTCGACCGGCACGGGCTGGTGCGGGAAGGCGGCGAGGCAGATGCGGCCGCCGCGATTGACCATCTGCGCCGCCTCGTTCATCGCCTCGGGTGCGCCCGAGCACTCGACGACGAAATGGACCCCTTTGCCATTGGTGATGCGCCTGACGGCCTCGACCGGATTCTCCTGGCGGATGTTGATGACGTGATCGGCGCCGAGCTTCTTGCCGAGCTCGAGGCGCGCGTCGCGGGTGCCGGTGAGGATCACCGGATCGGCGCCGAGCGCCTTGGCCACGGCAACGCCGAGAAGGCCGATCGGCCCCGGGCCCGAGACGACCACGCCCTCGCCGGCGATCAACCCGCCGAGCACGTCGAGCCCGTACATGGAGGTGCCGGCAGTGACGACGAGCGTCGCTTCTTCGTCGGTCATGTCGTCGGGCACGTGGACGAGCGTGTTGATGTTGTTGATCGCGTACTGGGCGAAGCCGCCATCGGTGGTGAAGCCGTTGGCGCGGTGGCCCTTCGCCACCTCGCCGTAATTGAGGCAGGCGGTGTACATGCCCTGGCGGCAGCGCTCGCAGCGGCCGCAGCCGGCATGCACCTCGACCGTCACGCGGTCGCCAACGTCGTACTCGTCCACGGCCGGGCCGAGCTTGACCACGGTGCCCATGTATTCGTGGCCCGGCGTGAAGTTCTTCTCGAAGGGCAGGCCGCCCTGGATCTTCGCCGGCAAGCCGTGGCTGATGATCTCGAGGTCGGTGGCGCAGATCGCGACGGCGTCGATACGCACCAGGACCTCGGCCGGGCCGGGCTGGGGAACGGGCTTCTCGGTATAGAAAAGCTCCTCGGGCTTGCCGAGAACCCAGGCCTTCATCTTGTCGGGGATCGCGAACTCGTTGCTGCCGCGTTGGGCACCCATCCACGCCTCCATCCCTTTATGCGCGCTTCACCGGCGCGCCACAACAATGGCTAGTTATGCCCGCACCATCACGTTGCCTCTGCGCGGCAAATAGGCTACAGCCTGCGCAACTGATTGCAAAGCGGCGTCGCTGAACCGTTTCGGAGGAAGCATCGGGCATGCCATCGGATGCGAAAAAAACCCATAAACTCGGTTGGATCGGCGCTGGCCGCATGGGCTATCCGATGGCGGAGCGCCTCGCCAAGGCCGGCTATGACGTCACGGTCTACAACCGTACGCGCGCCAAGGCCGAGCCGCTGACCAAGAGCGGCATCAGGCTCGTCGATCGGCCGGCCGATCTCGCCGACCGCGACATCGTCTTCACCATGGTCTCCGCGTCGGACGATCTAAAGCAGGTGACGCTGGGGCGGGATGGCGTGCTGAGCGTCGCCGGCAAGGCCCCGAAAATTCTCATCGATTGCTCGACGGTGTCGGAAGAGGCCTCCGCCGAGGTGCGTGCCGCGGCGGCGAAGCTCGGCACCAAGATGCTGGCCTCGCCGGTGAGCGGCAACGGCAAGGTGGTGAAGTCCGGCAAGCTCAGCGTCGTCGTCTCCGGCCCGAAGGACGCCTTCGAGACCGCCCGCCCCTATCTCGAGAAGCTCGGCCAGGGCGTCGGCTATGTCGGGGAGGGCGAGCTCGCGCGCATGGTGAAGATCTGCCACAACGTGTTCCTCGGCATCGTCATCCAGGCGCTGGTCGAGGTGACGGTGCTGGCGCAGAAGGGCGGCGTGCCGCGCCATGCCTTCCTCGATTTCATGAACAAGAGCGTGCTGGGCTCGATCTTCACCCGCTACAAGACGCCGGCGCTGGTGAACCTCGATTTCGCGCCGACCTTCACGCCGGTGCTGCTGCGCAAGGACCTCGACCTCGGCCTCGCCGCCGCGCGCAAGGTGGGCACGCCGATGGCGGTGACCGCGCTGGTGCGCGAGATCCTGCAGGGCCTCATCGGCCAGGGCTTCACCGAGCAGGATTTCGCGACGCTGCTGGTGCAGCAGGCGAAAGCCGCGGGCATGCCGCTCGAGCCGGAGAACGTGCCGGTGAGCGATGGATTGTCGTGAAACTTAGGCCGCAAGCGCGCGCTACTACCTTAAGTCCTCGGACGCGATCCTCGTCTCCGGCAGCAATTACATACAGCATCTGGGCTGGCTGGGACCCGTCACGACGCCGACAGCACCTCGCCGAACCGCACCCAGTGGCTGCCGTCCCAGCGCATGAGCTGCATCTGCTCGATCGGGTAGTAGTCGGTCGGGCCGGTGTCGACCTTGATCCCCGGCAGCAGCATCGGCAATTCGAGAGCGTGCAGGTTCGCGGCCTGCTTCATGATGTTCTCGCGCGAGAGATCATTGCCGCACTGCTTCAGCACCTGCACCAGCGTCATGCCCGAGTTGTAGGAGTTGACGTAGTTCTGATCGCTGTGATCGGCGTCGCTCATGTACTTCGCCATGAAGGCGCGCCATTCCTTCATGCCGGGATCGCTGTCCCAGCCGAGATCGGTCGGATCCTTGACATAGGCGGAGGAGATGATGCCGATGCCCTTCTCGACGCCGGCGGGCTTCATCACCGAGTTCACCCAGATCGCGACGTTGGAGAGGAAGAACATCGGCTTCCAGCCGATATCGTGGACCTTGCGGATGGCCTGCGCGGCGAACTTGGGCGTGGCGGCAACGATGAGCGCATCGGCGCCGCTCGCCTGCAGGGTCACGATCTGCGAATCGATGGTGGAATCGGTGAACTCGTAGGTCGCTTCGCTCACCACCTTGGCGTAGTTGTCGCCGAGCACGTCCTTGACGCCGGCGACGTAGTCCTTCCCGTAATCGTCGTTCTGATAGAGGATCGCGATCCTGGCGCCGGACTTCTGTTGCAGGACGTGGCGCGTGTAGATGCGCGCCTCGGCGCGGAACGTGCCCTGCACGCCGCCCATCGTCCAGGGATACTCCCTGTAGTTCCCCCATTTGCTCGCGCCCGAGCCGATGAAGAGCTGCGGCACCTTGCGCTCGTTGAGGTAGCGCTGGATCGCCGTGTTGGTCGCGGTGCCGATCGAGCTGAAGATGAGCGCGACGCCCTCCTGCTCGACGAGCTTGCGCGTCTGCTCCACCGTCTTGGGCGGCGCGTAGCCGTCGTCGAGGCTGACGAGCGTGATCTTGCGGCCGTTCACCCCGCCGCGGTCGTTGATCATCCGGAAGAAGGCGAGCTCGCCCTTGCCGAGCGTGCCGAAGGCGGTCACCGGGCCGCTATAGGGCATGGTCTGCCCGATCTTGATCTCGGTGGCGCTGACGCCCGGCGCGTTCTCCGCCAGGGCCGGCACTGCGGTCATTGCCAGCGCCGCCGCAGCGATCCACGTTATCGCTCTCACCGCGCGCCCCTCCCGCCCCTCAGCTCAAGCCGCGCAGGAACTTCGTGCGCTGGGTCGCGCCCGCCATCATCAGGCTGAGGTCATTGCCCGAGAGGATCATGCGCATGCCGAGCCCGATATATTTCGCCTGAAGGTCCTCGACATAGACGCCGCCCATGCCGGGCCATTTGCCGTGGCGGCGGCAGGCGGCGATGACGCGCTCATAGGCGCGCGCGACCTCGGCATGGCCGAACTGGCCGGGCAGGCCCATCTCCATGGCGAGGTCGTTGGTGCCGATGAGCAGCACGTCGACCCCCGGCACCGCGGCGATCGCCTCGGCATTGGCGATGGCCTGCGGCGTCTCCAGCATCACCACCACCAGCGACTCGTCATTGATGGTCCGCGTCGCCTCGGCCAGGGGCACCGGCCGGAAGCCCAGAAAAGCCTGGCCGCCGGCGACCGAGCGATGGCCGAGCGGCGCATATTTGAGGTGGTCGACGACGGCCTTGGCCTCATCGGCGGTGTCGACATGCGGCATGACGATGCCGAGCGCACCGCCATCGAGCGCCCGCGTTGCCAGCGCGTATTGCCCTGACGGCACCCGCACCAGCGGCGTGATTCCGGCGGTGAGCGCGGCGCAGGAGATCTGCACGGCCGTATCGAGCGGCATGGTGCCGTGCTCGAGATCGATGAAGAGCCAGTCATAGCCGCAGGTCGCCATGATGGCGGCGGTATCGACCGTGCGAGCCTGCCTGAGCCCGATGCCGAGGGACAGCTCCCCCTTGACCAAGCGCTCGCGCGCCGGATTGCGCAACGTCATCTTCCCTCCCCGATCCGTCAACTCTGTGTGGTTACGGCGTTTCGTGCCCTAGATTGGCGGAAACACGCGCCGACGGAAATAGGCAAGATGACGGACTCAGCGGCTCGGCGACGCGGCGCCGGGCGGCGTCTCGGCCTGGGCGGTCTGGTTCTTCCAGTCCCACCAGCCGCCGCCCATGGCCGTGAACAGCTGGACGGTATCGAGATAGCGCTGCGCCTGGGCGCGGACGAGGCCGAGCCGCGCCTGCTCGGCCTGGCGCTGCGCGTCGAGCACCTGAAGCACGCCGACGCTGCCATAGCGGAAGGTGGTGCGCGTCAGCCGCAAGGACGTCTCCGCCGATTCGAGCGCGCGCCGCTGCGCCTCCAGCAGCTCCGCGTCATGCGCGAGCCCCTGCAGCACGTCGGCGACCTGGCCGAACGAGGTCAGGACCGTCTGCCTGTAATTGGCGAGCGCGCCGTCATAGGCGTCGACCGCGGCCTTCTTCTGCGCCCAGAGCGCGCCGCCGTGGAACAGCGGCGCCAGGATCTGCGCGCCTATGTTCCACACGGTGCTCATCGGGTCGAAGAGCGTCGCCGTGCTCAGGGATTGCTGCGTGAACGACGCGGTCAGGTTGAGGTTGGGATAGAGCTGCGCCGTGGCGACGCCGATGACGGCGCTCGCGGCATGGAGCTGCGCCTCGGAAGCGAGGATGTCGGGTCGCTGGCGCACGAGCTCCGACGGCAGCGTGACCGGCAGCTCCTCGGGCAGGGTGAACTCCGCGAGGTCGAAATCCGGCGGCGACCAGTCGCCGGGCGACTTGCCTAGCAGGACCGTCAGTGCATGGCGCGCAACGCTCAATTGCTGGCGCAGCGGCGGCAGCAAGGTCCGATCGGCCTCGAGCTGGCTGGCGGAGATCTGCACGTCCATCCGCGTCGCCTCGCCGGCGCGGAGCTGGCTCTGGACCAGCTCGAGGTTGCGCTCGTCATCGGCGATGATCTGCTCCGCCGCCTTGATCTGCGCCCGCGCCGAGGCGATCTGCACCGCCTGGCTCACCGCATTTCCGGTCAGCGTCAGATAGGCCGCGTCGAGCTGGTAATCGGCGTACTGGCTCAGCGCCTCCTGCTGCTCGACGCGCCGCCGGTTGCCGCCGAAGGGATCGAGCGCATAGCTGACCGTGGGGCCGATGCTGAAGATGTTCAGGGGGGGCGAGTGGCGATTGATGCCGAACGGCGCCTGGCTCTGCTGGCCCCGGTTCACCCCTGCGGAGAGATCGACCTGCGGAAAGAGCGCGCCTTGCGCCTGGGAGATGGTTTGCTGGGACTGAGCCAGCGTCGCCTGGGCGGCAGCCAGTGTCTGGTTGCTGGTTATGGCCTGCTGCAGCACGCCGTCGAGCTGCACGGAGCGGAAGAGCCGCCACCAGTCGCCGGAGATCTTCTTGCCCATGACGAGATGCTGCTGAGCGTCGGCGGCGTTCGCTATGGCCGGCTGCGGCGTGCCGCCGACCTCGTAGTCCTTGGTCTCGGGCGGCCCGGGCCTGACGAAGTCAGGCCCGACGGCGCAGCCCGCGAGCAGCGCCACCAAGCTGACGCCGGCGATGGCGCGAGCGCGACGCGAGACAACAAAAGTGCACGACCGGACAGTGTTGAACACCATCAACGAACTCCCATCAGCGGATCAAAGGTGGCGGCGAGCTGACCTGGAAGACCGTCAGTCGCGGGGCGTGGCCGGCAACGGCCCCCCAAGATGCGTGCCAAGGCGAGACAGGCTGACGCGCAATGGTGTCGCAATCGTTAGCGAATCCGGCGCCGTGGACAATGATCGATCATCATTCCTCGGGCGCAAGCTAAACGGCGCCACCAATGATAGACGCGCCGACACCGTCCCGCCGTTTTCCATGGCACCGCCGCAGCGCTTCGCCTAAGGTCGGTTGCCGGTTGCCGCGGAATTGTCGAATGGCGCGAAGGGGTTGGAGGCGGTCGAGGATCTCGAAGGTGGAGGCCGCCACGGCGCGGCCGCCGGGCGACAGCATCGCCCACACCACCTGCTACATGTGCGCCTGCCGCTGTGGCATCAAAGTGCATCTGAAGGACGGCGGCATCCGCTACATCGAGGGCAACCGCGACCACCCGGTGAACCGCGGCGTGCTCTGCGCCAAGGGCGCAGCGGGGATCATGCAGCATTATTCGCCGGCGCGGCTGACCAAGCCGCTGCGGCGCGTCGGCCCGCGCGGCAGCGGCGAGTTCCGCGAGATCGAGTGGGAGGAGGCGCTCGCCACCGCCGCCGAATGGCTCGGCGCCATCCGCAAATCCGATCCCCGCAAGCTCGCCTTCTTCACCGGCCGCGACCAGTCGCAGGCCCTGACTGGCTGGTGGGCTAGCCAGTTCGGCACGCCCAACTACGCCGCCCATGGCGGCTTCTGCTCGGTGAACATGGCGGCGGCCGGCCTCTATACCGTCGGCGGCTCGTTCTGGGAGTTCGGCGAGCCGGACTGGGACCACACCCGCTACTTCCTGCTCTTCGGCGTCGCCGAGGACCATGATTCGAATCCGATCAAGATCGGCCTCGGCAAGTTGCGTCGGCGCGGCGTCAAGATCGTCTCGGTCAACCCCGTGCGCACGGGATACTCGGCGATCGCCGACGAGTGGCTCGGGATCAGGCCGGGCACCGATGGCCTGCTCGTCTTCGCCTTGATCCATGAATTGCTGCGGCTCGAGCGGATCGATCGGGCGTTTCTCGCCCGCTACACCGATGCGGCCTGGCTCGTCCTGCGCAATCCCGGCAAGGCCGATGACGGGCTCTTCGCGCGCGATGCGGAAGGCCGCGCGCTCGCCTGGGATGGCCGCTGCGTCGCCGCGCTCGACGCGCTCGCTCCCGATGCGGCGCCGCGTCTCGCCGGAGAGGTGATGCTCCCCGACGGGCGGCGCGCCGTGCCCGCGTTCCAGCTCCTCGCCGAGCGCTACCTCGATGCGCAATATGCGCCGGAGTCCGTGGCGCCGCGCTGCGGCATCGCCGCGGAGACGATCCGGCGCATCGCCCGCGAGATGGCCGAGGCGGCGTTCGATCGCGAAGTGGTGCTCGACGTGCCGTGGACCGACAGCGCCGGCCGGCAGCATCCGACGATGGTCGGCCGGCCCGTCGCCATGCACGCGATGCGCGGCATCTCCGCCCATTCGAACGGCTTCCACACCTGCCGCGCCATCCATGTGCTGCAGATGCTGCTGGGCGCCATCGATACGCCGGGCTCGTGGCGCTACAAGTCGCCCTACCCTCGCCCGCTCACGCCGGCGATGAAGCCGGCGGGGCACGCGCACCAGGTGTCGCCGGGGCAACCGATGTCGGGGCCGCCGCTGGGCTTGCCGATGGCGCCCGAGGACCTGCTCGTCGACGCCGACGGCACGCCGCGGCGCATCGACAAGGCGTTCTCCTGGGAAGCGCCGCTCGCGCTCCACGGCTTGATGCACACCGTCATCCACAATGCCTGGAAGGGCGATCCCTACCCGATCGACACGCTCTTCCTCTTCATGTCGAACATGAGCTGGAACTCGGCGATGAACCCCGCCGACACCGTCGCCATGCTCACCGACAAGGCGGCCGATGGCGCGTACAAGATCCCGCGCATCATCTATTCCGATGCGTTCTACTCGGAGATGGTAGCCTACGCCGATCTGGTGCTGCCCGACACGACCTATCTGGAGCGCTGGGACTGCATCTCGCTGCTGGACCGCCCCATCGGCCGGGCCGAGGGGCCGGCCGACGCGATCCGCCAGCCGGTGGTCAAGCCCGACCGCGACGTGCGCCCGTTCCAGGATGTGCTGATCGAGCTCGGCGCGCGGCTGCGATTGCCGGGCCTCGTCACCACGAGCGGGACGCCGCGCTATCGCGACTACGCCGATTACATCATCCGCCACGAGCGCAAGCCCGGCATCGGCTTGCTCGCTGGCTGGCGCGGCGCCGCGGGCGAGCATGCCGCCGTCGGCGCGCCGAACCCGCGGCAGCTCGACAAATACGTCGCCAACGGCTGCTTCTGGAGCCACCACCTGCCGCAGGATCAGCTCTATTTCAAGTACGCCAATCGCAATTACCTCGAGAACGCCACGCGGCTCGGCTTCATCGATCGGCCGCGTCCAATCGTCCTGCAGCTCTATTCCGAGGTGCTGCAGAAATTCCGCCTCGCGGCAGAGGGCCATGGCGCGGTGCAGCCGCCGGATCGCCATCGTGCGCGCATCGCGACGTATTTCGATCCGCTGCCGCTTTGGTACATGCCGCTCGAGGAGGCGGCGATCGACCGCGCGGCCTTTCCGCTCCATGCCGTGACGCAGCGGCCCATGCCGATGTATCACTCCTGGGGCTCGCAGAATGCGTGGCTGCGCCAGATCTACGGCCACAACCGGCTCTACGTGCATCGCCGCCAGGCCGAGGCGCTCGGCCTCAAGGACGACGATTGGGTGTGGATCGTGAGCAATCATCGCCGCGTCAAGTGCCAGATCCGCCTGGTCACCGGCGTGAATCCGCAGACGGTGTGGACCTGGAACGCGATTAGCAAGCGCGCCGGCGCCTGGAACCTCGCGGCCGATGCGCCGGAGGCGAAACGCGGCTTCCTGCTCAACCACGTCATTTCCGAGCTGCTGCCGCCGGAGGAGCGCCAGATTCACGTCAACGCCGATCCCGTCACCGGGCAGGCGGCGTGGTACGATCTGCGCATTCGCCTGGAGCCGGCGCAGCCTGACGAAGCCCTGGAGGCCACGCCGCAGCTTGTGCCGCTGCGCCTTCCTGCGGGTCTGCGGCCCGCGCCTGCCCGGCTGCCCCAAGGCGCAGCGCTCGCGCAGCCGGGAGCGTCCGATGACTAGCCTGCCGCCGCAGCCAGGGCAGAAGCAGCTCGGCCTTGTCATCGACCTCGACATCTGCGTCGGCTGCCACGCCTGCGCGGTCGCCTGCAAGGAATGGAACACCGGCGGCGGAGCCGGGCCGCTCACCGATCTCGCGCCTTACGGCGCGGAGCCCGACGGCGTCTGGCTCAACCGCATCCACAGCTTCGAGCTCGGAGACGGAGAAGACGGGCGCACGGTCTATTTCCCGAAATCATGTCTCCATTGCGAGGATGCCGCCTGCGTCACCGTCTGCCCCACCGGCGCGAGCTTCAAGCGCGCCGAGGACGGCATCGTGCTCGTCGACGAGGATCTCTGCATCGGCTGCAAGCTGTGCTCCTGGGCCTGCCCCTACGGCGCGCGCGAATTCGACGAGCACGAGGGCGTCATGCGCAAATGCACGCTCTGCGTCGACCGCATTTACAACGAGACGCTCGATCCCGCCGAGCGCGTTCCGGCTTGCGTCTCGACCTGCCCGGTGACGGCGCGGCATTTCGGCGACCTCGGCGATCCCGAGTCGGAGGTGTCGCGGCTCGTGGCGGAGCGCGGCGGCTACGATCTCATGCCCGAGGCGGGCTATCGCCCCGTCAACAAATACCTGCCGCCGCGAGCGCGCCAGAACGCGGCGGCGCGGGCGCCCGCGGCCTGTGCTTCGCACGCCGCGCCGACGACCGCGGGGAGCAAGTTTCTGCACTGGCTCGATCAGCTCCTGTCCCGCTAGAAACGCTGCGATCACGATGAACCCTGGCCGCGATCCGACGCTCTGGCGACGCCATGAGCGCGACAGGCTGATCGCCGCGCGCATGGTGATCGGCGCAGAGCTGCACCGAAGCTGGTCCGCTGAGGTCGCGCGCCGGCTCTCGGCGCTGCTCGAGCGGCTGCCGGGGCGTGTCGTCGGCCTCTACTGGCCGCACAAGGCCGAGTTCGATCCACGGCCCCTCGCCGAGCCTTTGATCGCGCGGGGGCGGAGCGTGGCGCTGCCCGCCATCGTCGATCGGCGCGGCCCGCTCGAGTACCGCGCCTGGTGCAACGATGCCGAGATGGA
>DASVOY010000291.1:0-3722 GCA_036383115.1 Allostellaceae bacterium | reverse complement strand
CTCGATTATCTCATCGACGCCAAGATCGCTCATGACGCGGTGCCGCGCCTCCGCGAAGCCAGCACTGACCGACCGGCGCTCTTCGACGAGCTCTTCGATGCGCTCTTCCATATCGAGGGCGGTGCGCGCCTCGCCGCGTCGGCGATCAATCCGGGCAACGACGCCGCCGCGATCGAAGCCCGGTGGGAGCAAAGCAAGCCCAAGATCGTCGTCATCGACGACTTGCTGACGCCGGAAGCTCTCGACGCGCTGCGGCGCTTCTGCTGGGGCTCGACGATCTGGCGGCGCAGCTACGGCGGGGGCTATCTCGGCGCCATGCCCGAGGACGGCTTCGCCTGCCCGCTGCTGGCTCAGGTCGCCGAGCAGCTGTCGCTGAAGTTTCCGCGCATCTTCAGCCATCCGCTGACACATTGCTGGGCGTTCAAATACGACAGCCGGCTCAATGGTATCGGCATCCATGCTGACTTCGCGGCAGTCAACGTCAATTTCTGGATCACGCCTGACGAGGCCAACCTCGATCCCGAGGGCGGCGGCTTGGTGATCTGGGACGCTCCGGCGCCGCTCGACTGGGATTACGACCAGTACAACAACTACAACAACGATGCCTCGGCAATCCGCGATTTCCTTGCGCGGAACGGCGCCAAATCCGTAACCGGACCCTATCGCGCCAACCGGGCCGTGATCTTCGATTCCGATCTCTTTCACGAGACCGACAAGATCACCTTCAGCGAAGGCTATCTCAACCGCCGCATCAACATCACCTTGCTTTATGGCGTACGCGAGAAGCGCTAGCAGCGCACGACGCAGGAGTCGGCATGACGGGAACCTATGAGCCGCGCGTCTTCGATGCGCCGAACATCGCGCAGGCCAGGCGCATCATCCTGACGGCGGAAGGGTCGGGCACCGACGAGCGCTGGACCAAGGAGACGCCCTACCTCGTGGAGATGATCGGGCGCGCGCTCAAGCTTCGTCCGGAGATGGTGGTGCTGGATTACGGCTGCGGCATCGGGCGACTGGCGAAGGAGCTCATCGCCAAGTACCGCTGCCGTGTCATCGGCATCGACATCAGCGCCACAATGCGCGGTTTTGCCGCGACCTATGTCGAGTCCGATCGCTTCATCGCCTGCGCCCCGGCGATGCTCGACATGCTGATCGAGCGCGGCTTGACCTGCGATGCCGCGATCAGTGTCTGGGTGTTGCAGCATTGCGAGCGCCCGTCCGACGATGTCGGCCGGATCAAGCGGGCGTTGCGGCCGGGAGGGCCGTTGTTCGTCGTCAACAATCTCTGTCGCGCCGTGCCGATGTTGGAGCGGACGCTTGGTCCCTTGGGCGCGACCATGGCCGGAAAATGGGTCGATGACGGTATCGACATGAAGGAGCTGCTGGCCCAGGATTTCGCGCCGAATGAGGAGGGGCGCCTTGCCCCGGAGCGGATCGGCAGCGATCTGTCGCGTCTGACCTACTGGGCGACATTCCTGAAGACCCCCCAGTAAAGGCTCCGCGTCACCCGCCGCGCCGCTCCAGCCGGCGCAGCACCAGCGCCAGCGCGCTGCCTGTCAACGCCGAGGCGAGCAGCACCGCCGGCGACCAGGCCCAGCTGCCCGTGGCGGCGGCGAGCTTGGCGAGGAGCGGCGGACCGATGCTCTGGCCCAGATTCGATCCCTGCATGATGAGCCCGGTGGTGGTGCCGACGAGCGCAGGCGAAGGCGCATGCACCGCGGCGCCGCCGAAGACCGCGGGCGGCACCGCGCCGCCGAGCGCGGTGAACGCGATGACCGCGCCATAGCGGGCGGCAAAGGGCAGGCCCGGCGCGAAGATGACGACGCTGGCCAGCGCCATGACCAGGCTGCCCGCCGCGATCATGGCCCAGCGCCGCGCGCCGCGATGGAGCAGCCAGCCGCCGCCGAAGGTGCCAAGCATGTTGGCGGCATTGGCGAGAGCGGTGAGCGCCGCGGCGGCGCCTTCGCTCATGCCGTCGCCTTCGACCAGCAGCGTCGGCAGGAAGGCGAGCACGGCGAGGTATTGCAGCGTATAGCAGCCGAAGGCGAGCGCCAGCGTGGGCGGCCCCGGCCGCCGCAAGGCGCGCAACACGTCGGTCAGCGCCGCGCCGATGCCGCGGCCGGCGCCGACGGACGGCCGCGGCAGCGCGCGTGTCGCCGCTGCCACCAGCAGCGTTGCCGCGATCATGACGGCGCCGTTGACGAGCCACAGCCCGCGCCAGCCGATCGTGCCCAGCAGCGGTGGCGAGGCCAGCATCATCAGCGCCGATCCCGCCGGCATGTAGCCGCTCCAGAAGCCGAAGGCGAGGCGCTGGTCCACGCGCCGCGTCGTGCGGACGATGAGCGCCGGCCCCGCGGTCGCCGTGGCCATGAAGCCCAGCCCTTCGACGAAGCGCGTCGCCAACAGCATCGCGGCATCGGGCGCGGCCGCGCCGAGGAGGCTGGCGCCGCCGCCGAGGACAAGCCCGCCCAGCACGGCGCGGCGATGGCCGATCTGGTCGCTGGCCGCGCCGATCACCGCGCCGGCAAGCGCGCCCAGCACGTTGAACATCGACACCACCCAACCGGCGCCGACCAGGCCGAGGCCGAGCTCGGCGCGCAGCTGCGGCAGCGCCACCGGCGCCTTGCCGATCTGGAACGCGCCGACCACGCCCGCGGCAATCACTGCCCAGACGACAAGCCAGCGCGTCCGGTCCGACTCGCCTGGCGTCAATGCTCGCGCCTGCCTGCCGGCCGCTCGATGCCCATCAGCCGGGCGAGCTTCTCCGGCGCGGCCAGGAGGGCGCGGCTGTCGTCCTCATGCACGATCTTGCCGCGGTCGAGCACGATCACCCGCTCTGTGGCGCCGAGCGCCAGGCGCGCATGTTGTTCGACCAGCAGCATGGCCAGCTCGTCCTCGCGCTTGAGGCGCTCGATGCCTCTAAGTACGACATCGACGATCACCGGCGCCAGGCCTTCGAGCGGCTCGTCCATCAGCAGCACCGCGGGATTGCCCATGAGCGCGCGGCCGATCGCCAGCATCTGCTGCTCGCCGCCCGAGAGCTGGTTGCCGTAATGCCGCCGGCGCGCCGCGAGCGAGGGGAAGAGATCGTACATGCGCGCCATCGACCAGCGGCCGGGCCGCGCCGCCACGGCCAGATTCTCCTCGACGGTGAGCGAGCGGAAGACCTCGCGCTCCTGCGGGACCCAGCCGATGCCGAGCCGCGAGCGCTGGTGGGGCGCCGCCCGACTCACCTCGCGCCCGCCCAGGCGGATGATGCCGCCGTGCAGCGTCGTGTGGCCCATGATCGTCGCCAGCAGCGTCGTCTTGCCGACGCCATTGCGGCCGAGTACGGCCAGCGTGCCCCGCGGCGGCAGGGCGAGCGACACGCCTTCGAGCACCACAATCTCGCCGTAGCCGGCGCGCACGCTCTCGAGCGTGATGCCTGCCGCGCCGCTCATCCCGGCACGCGCTCGCCAAGATAGACCTCGCGCACGCGCGGGTCGGCGGCGATCTCCTGCGGCGTGCCCTCGACGAGGACGGTGCCCTGCACCAGCACCGTGATGCGCCGCGCCAGACGGAAGACGAGATCCATGTCGTGCTCGATGATGAGCAGCGCGATGTCCGGCGGCAGGCTCTCGATGACGTCGACGATGATGCCGCTCTCGCCGGAGGGAACGCCGGCCGCCGGCTCGTCGAGCAGCAGAACCTTGGGCGCAAGGCCAAGCGCCACGGCGAGCTCG
>DASVOY010000290.1:0-1959 GCA_036383115.1 Allostellaceae bacterium | reverse complement strand
ATGCCTCGCTGGTGGCGGCGGCGGCGCGCCCGCCGCGCGCGCCCAAAGGCGCACAGCCCGCCAGGCCGTCGCCCGATCGCGACGCACGCTGGGGCCGCAAGGGGCGCCGGAGCGTGTTCGGCTACAAGCTCCACATCGCCGTCGACCAAGCGCAGACGCTGATCCGCCGCGTCGCCGTGACCCATGCCGCGGTCACGGACACCGAGCCGGCCGACGCCTTGGTCTGCGGCGACGAGCAGGCGGTCTATGGCGATCAGGCCTACTACACCCATGCCCGCCACGCCCGGCTCAAGGCGGCCGGCATCAAGGATCGGCTGATGCGGCGGCCCAACAAGCATCACCCCGAGCTGCCGGAGCGCCACAAGCGGCGCAACCGTCTGATCGGTCGCGTGCGCGCGGCGGTGGAGCGGCCCTTTGCCGTATTCAAGGTGCATTACGGCTTGCGCCGCATGCGCTTTTTCAACCAGGCCAGCAACACGGTCCACGTCATCCTCGCCTGCTGCGCCTACAATCTCGGCCGGGCCGCCAACATTCGGGCCGCCGCATGAGGCGCCCGTCCTCCCCATGCCCCCGATCATCGTTACCTCCCGGCATCGCGCGCCCAAGCAGGCGCGGGCGACGCTGCAAAAAAATCTTCTCACGCCGGTCCCGCCAAATCGCACCTTTATGCAAAGCCCTCGCAAGGGGAGAGGGTATATCGAGCGCTCGGCGAATTCCCTCTCCCCTTGCGGGAGAGGGGGCAACCCGGCCGGGCGCTTCGTGACCGGCCCCTGAGGGTTCGATCGCAGAGCGATCGAACGGGTTGCCCCGGCGCGAAGCGACGGGAGGGTGAGGGGGCCGCGGCATCATCCTACGATCCCGGCTCCCGCCCCTCGACGCGCCACTGCTCGATCCACAGCGTCGTCGGGTATTGGTGGCCGGTCGGCGTCACGTTCTTGAGCCATTTGGGCAGGATATAGGCGTCGGCGCGGAAGAAGAGGGGTAGCTCGGGCAGCTCCTCGGCGTAGAGCGCCTGGAGCCGATGCCAGAGCTGCGCGCGGCGGTCGCGGTCGAGCTCGATCTCGATGGCGTCGATGAGCCGGTCGGCCTCCGGGTTGCGGAAGCCGGTGAAGTTCTGTCCGCGCCAGCCCGTCGCGCCTGCCGGAATCTCGTCGGAGCGCAGCATCATGCGCGGCACGTTCTCGGGGGCGCTGGTCCAGGCGAAGAGCGCCATGTTGAAATTGCGCTTGGGCAGGCTTTCGCCGAACAGCACGCGCGCCGGCAGGTTCTTGAGATGAAGCTCGACGCCGATCTGCCGCCACTGGCTCTGCAGCACCTGCTCGACCAGCTCGCGGCTGCGGTTGCCGGCGGTGCTGGCGAGCTCGAGCGACAGCGTCTCGCCGGCGGCGTTGCGGCGGATGGCGCCGCCATCGGCCCGCCAGCCCGCCTCGTCGAGGAGAGCGCGCGCCTTGGCGGGATCATAGGCGTACTGCGCGACGTCGTCGGTGTGGACCCAGTCGAGCGGCGACACGAAGCTCGCGGCCACCGGCTGGCGTCCCGCGAAGAGCTGTTGACTGATCGCCTGGCGGTCGATGCCGTAGATCAGCGCCTGGCGCACGCGCTTGTCGGCGAATGCGGCGTCCTCGAGGTTGAGATCGACATGCTCGTAGGAGAGGCTCGGCTTGAACAGCACGGTGAACGCATCGCCGTGCCGCTTCTCGAAGCCGATCCCCTGGTCGAGCGAGACGCCGATCTCGCCCGCCACCATGTCGATGCCGCCGGCGAGCAGGTTCGCCTCGATCGCCGCGGTGTTCTCCACCGCCCAAAGCACGATGCGGCTGAAGGCGGGTTTGTCGCCCCACCAGGTCGGGTTGCGCTCGAGCACGATATGCGAGCCCGACGCCACCTCGCTCACCCGGTACGGGCCGAAATAGAGTCCGGGATTGGTCGGATCGGTGTCGTAGAGGGTGCGGAAGCGGT
>DASVOY010000289.1:0-6647 GCA_036383115.1 Allostellaceae bacterium | reverse complement strand
GCCAGATGTCGTTGTGCTCGCGCGCCCGGTCGATCGCCGGAACGTCGTCGAGCGCCGCCACCGCCGCGGCCTGCGCCGGGAGGTTGATGTTGAAGACGCCGCGCACGCGGTTCAGCACATCGGCTACCGGCGCGCTGAAATAGCCCCAGCCGATGCGCAGCCCTGCCAGCGCGTAGATCTTCGAAAAGGTGCGCAGCATGACGACGTTCGACGCTGCCTCGACCAGCTCGATGCCGGGCTCGTAGTCGTTGCGCGTGACGAACTCGGCATAAGCGGAATCGATCACCAGCAAGGTCGAGGACGGCAGTCCGGCGTGGAGCCGCGTCACTTCCTCGCGGGTCAGAAAGGTTCCCGTCGGATTGTTGGGATTGGCGATGAAGACGAGCCGCGTCTTGCCCGTGACGCGCGCCAGAATGCCGTCGACATCCGCGGTCAGATTCCTCTCCGGCACCGCCACCGGCGTGGCGCCAGCCGCTTTGGCGGCGATCGGATACATGAGAAAACCGTGGTGGCTGTAGAGCACCTCGTCGCCCGGCCCGGCATAACAGCGCGCGAGCAGGCTGATGAGCTCGTCCGAGCCGGTGCCGCAGACGATGCGCGCGGCATCGAGCCCATAGCGCCGTGCCAGCGCCTCGCGCAAGCCGATCGAGCCGCCATCGGGATAGCGATAGATCTCGCTGGCGAGCGCGCGGTATGCCTCGACGGCGCGCGGGCTCGGCCCGAGCGCGCTCTCGTTGGAGGCGAGGCGGATGACGCGCGATACGCCGGCGATCTTCGACTCGCCGCCGATGTAGGGGGCGATGTCGAGAATGCCGGGCCGCGGCTTCGGCAGGTCGGCCACGGCGCTCACCGCTCGCCGGCCAGCGCCGCGGTCGCGAAAGGCCGGGCATAAGCGCCGAGCGGCATTACCCGCGCCACCTGCTCGCGCAGCGGATGCAGCGCCTGCTGCAGGCGCGTATCGTCCGGGCGCACGAGATCGTCGATCTCAACCAAGTTCAACGCCGCGGCGCCGTCGGGCTCGTGGGCGGCGAAGAGAGTGACGGCGAGGCCGGCCTCCTTGAGCGCGGCGATGAGGCGGGCGCGGCTGAGCTCGCCCTGCTTCTCGACGATGATAAAGCTGCGATCATCGCCGGTGGCGTCGAACTCGGCATGGCCGATGACCAGCGCGTCGCCGCTCTCGCCGCGCGCGTTGCCACGGCCGGCGAAAGGCAGCCGGGCGATGATGTGCGGCGCGCCGGCGCCGCTCGAGGCGAGGAGCGGCCACCACGGCGCGCTCTCGCCCTCAGCCGGCATCGGCAGGACACCCACCGCCGCCCGCCCCTCCGAGAGCGCGCGCAGCACCTCGCCCGCGGAGTGGAAGGCGAGCATGGGCATGTGGCTGCCGTAATGGTCGCGCGCCAGGTCCCAGTAATCCGGCCGCTCGGCCGGGGCGTAGACGGCGACGGTGAAGTCGCCCTGGAGGGCGACGGCGCCGCTGATGAGCTCGCGCCAAAGCCGCACCAGGATGGCGCGCGGGAAGCGGCCCTTATGGCGCTCGACCAGCCGGCGCAGCACGGCGGCCTCGCGGCCCGGCCGGACCGTCGCGATCCCGCCGCGCTTCTTGGTGCCGGCGACGGCCTCGACGATCTCGGCGCGCTGCATGATGAGGTCGTGCAGCTGGTTGTCGATCTGGTCGATGCGGCGGCGCAGATCGTCGAGGGTCGAGGTGCTCGTGGCCATGGCGGACAGCTTCAAACCGGAAGGCGATAGAGATAGTTCGACCTCCCGCCGAAAGCAAAGAAAACGTTGACACGGCGAGGGCTTGATCCCTAGCTATGCCGGCTTCGGGAAGAGGCTGCCGGCCTTCCGGCGCGGCGCAGCGATCCCATATCTGGCGCCACAGAGCAGACCGTGCCCGCCCCTTCGCCGACCCGCGAGACCACCCTTGCCCAGGACCGCCCCGGCCTCCGGCTGACCGTTGCGGAGCCATTGACGCTCGACTGCGGCGTGGCGCTCGGCCCCTATACCATCGCCTACCAGACCTACGGCACGCTCAATGCCGACCGCTCGAACGCCGTCCTGATCTGCCATGCGCTGACCGGCGACCAATCTGTCGCCGAGAGCCATCCCGTCACCGGCAAGCCGGGCTGGTGGGAGACCTTGGCCGGGCCGGGCAAGGTGCTCGACACCGGACGCTACTTCCTGATCTGCGCCAATGTGCTCGGCGGCTGCATGGGCAGCACCGGGCCGGTCGAGGTCAACCCGGCGACGGGCAGGCCCTGGGGACTCTCCTTTCCGGTTATTACGATCGCCGACATGGTGCGGGCGCAGAAGCGGCTGATCGATCATCTTGGCATCGACACGCTGTTCTGCGTCATCGGCGGCTCGATGGGCGGCATGCAGGTGCTGCAATGGGCGGCGTCGTTCCCTGAGCGCGTCTTCGCCGCGGTGCCGATCGCCACGGCGGCGCGGCACTCGGCGCAGAACATCGCCTTCCACGAGGTCGGCCGCCAGGCGATCATGGCCGATCCCGACTGGCGCGGCGGCAACTATCTCGAGACCGGGCGGCAGCCTGCTCGCGGCCTCGCCGTGGCGCGCATGGCCGCGCACATCACCTATCTCTCGGAGCCGGCGCTGCACCGCAAATTCGGCCGCAACCTGCAGAACCGCGAGGGGCTAACCTACGGCTTCGACGCGGATTTCCAGGTCGAGAACTATCTCCGTCACCAGGGCATCACCTTCGTCGAGCGCTTCGACGCCAATTCCTATCTCTACATCACCCGCGCCTGCGACTATTTCGACCTGGCGGCGGAGCATGATGGCGTGCTCGCCAACGCCTTCCGCGGCACGAGGACGCGCTTCTGCAGCATCTCCTTCACCAGCGACTGGCTCTATCCGACAGCGGAGAACCGCGCCATCGTCCACGCGCTCAACGCGGTCGCCGCCAATGTCAGCTTCGTCGAGGTCGAGACCGATAAGGGCCACGACGCCTTCCTGCTCGAGGAGCCCGAGTTCTTCGCGACGTTGCGCGGCTTCCTCGACGGCTGCGCCAGGCATCGCGGGCTCGCGCCGGGATGAGCGCCGACGGCAGCCTGCCACGCGGCGGCGTCGACACCTCGGGCCTGCGCGGCGACCTCAGGCTCGTCGCCGGCATGGTCGAGACGGGCGCGCGCGTTCTCGATGTCGGTTGCGGCGACGGTGAGCTCCTGGCCTTCCTCGCCCAGCATAAGCGCGTCGACGGCCGCGGAATGGAGCTCTCCCAGTCTGGCGTCAACGCCTGCGTGCGCCACGGTCTCTCGGTCATCCAGGGCGACGCCGACCACGATTTGCAGGACTATCCCTCGGACGCCTTCGACTATGTCGTGCTGAGCCAGACGCTGCAGGCGGTGCGCCAGCCGCGCCGCGTCGTCGAGCATCTCGTGCGCATCGGCCGGCGCGCCATCGTCTCCTTCCCGAATTTCGGCCATTGGCGCATCCGCCTCAGGCTGCTCGCCCATGGCCGCATGCCGGTGACGCCGGTGCTCAACCATCCCTGGTACGACACGCCCAACATCCATCTCTGCACGATTCTCGACTTCGTTGCGCTGTGCGAGGAGCTGGGCATCGTCATCGAGCGCAGCGTCACCCTCGACCGCGCCGGCCTGCCCTATCGATTGAACCCACGCGGGGCGCTCGCCAACCTCCTCGCCGAGCAGGGGCGGTTCTTGTTGCGGCGGGCGCAACGCTGAGGCTCACCCGCCACTGAGCCGCGGCGCGCCGTGCGGCACCGGGACGTAGGCGCGGCGGCGGGCCTCCTTGCGCTTCGGCGCGGACTTCGCATAGATCTGCTTCGTTGCCTCGACAATGGAGACGCCGGCGAACGTGGTGAACCAGCGCTCGCCGATGCGCTCAACCGCGTTGGCCGAGCGCAGCATCATGCGCGATCCCGTCGGCGGGACGAAGAGCGCGGCGGAGACACGCTCCGGCGTGAAATCGGCCTCGCGCAGGAGGCGCGCGAGCTGGGTCGGCGTGTAAGGATGGCCCTGGCCGAAGGGCGTGCCGTCGACGCGCGCCCAGATGCCGCGACGGTTCGGCACGACCACCATGAGCCGCCCGCCGCCGGCCAGCACGCGCCACACCTCCTTGAGGAGCGCGCGCACCTGCTCGCTGTATTCGAGGCTGTGGACCAGCAGCACGCGATCGATCGAGAAGTCCTGGAGCGGCAACTCCCCCTCATCCGCGAGCGCCGCCGCGTTGGGGCCTTCGGGCGGCCAGGGCAGCACGCCCTGGGACGAGGGCATCACCGCGACCACCCGCTCCGCCTCGTCGCGGAACAGCCTCAAATAGGGCGTAGCATAGCCGAGGCCGAGGAGCCGCATGCCCGTGAGGTCCGGCCAGATCAGGCGGATGCGGCGGCGGATCATGCGCCGCGCCACCTGCCCGAGCCGGCCGGTGTAGAAATCGCGGAGGTCGACAACGTCAGCATACATGCCCAGATTGTAGCATGGGACGGCCCGGCGAATTAGGTTAGGCTCTGAGGCCGCGCCAGCAACAGAGGGACCATGTCCGAACTCGTCATCCGCCAGATCCCCGCGCTCAGGGACAATTACGTTTACCTGCTGCATGAGCCGGAGACGGGCGCCACGGGCGTCGTCGACCCCTCCGTCGCCGAGCCCGTGCTGCGCGCCCTCGGCGAGACCGGCTGGCGGCTCACCCACATCCTCAATACGCATCACCATCCCGACCACACCGGCGGCAATCTCGAGCTGAAGCGCGCAACCGGCGCCGTCATTGTCGGCCCGCGCGCCGATCGCGACCGCATCCCCGGTATCGACGTCGAGGTCGGCGAGGGCGACCGCTATGCGCTCGGCGCGCAGTCGGCGCAAGTATTCGACGTGCCGGGCCACACACGCGGCCACATCGCCTACTGGTTCAAGGATTCCCGCGCGCTCTTCAGCGGCGACACGCTCTTCCTCATGGGCTGCGGGCGGCTCTTCGAGGGCACGCCCGAGCAGATGTGGCGGTCGCTCGGCAAGTTGCGCGGGTTGCCGCCGGAGACACGGGTCTATTGCGGCCACGAGTACACGCAATCGAATGCGCGCTTCGCGCTGACGGTGGAGCCGCAGAACCCGGTGCTCGTTGCGCGCTCGCGCCGCGTCGATGCGCTCCGTGCCGAAGGCAAGTCGACAGTGCCCGGCACCATGGGCGAGGAGATCGCCACCAACCCGTTCCTGCGCGCCGACCAGCCCGCCCTGCAGCAAGCCGCCGGCGCGCCCGGCGACCCCGTCGCCACCTTCGCCGCCATCCGGCAGCGCAAGGACAATTTCTAAATCGCACACGGAACGACATCATCGGGAGCCATGCCAATGAAGCTTCGCTACTCACCCACCTCCCCTTACGTCCGCAAGGTCATGGTCGTGGCGCTGGAGACGGGTCTCGCCGAGCGCATCGAGCGGATTCCGACGGTGGTCCTGCCGACCAAGCCCAACGAGGAGATGGCGCGCGAGAACCCGCTGGTGAAAGTCCCCGCGCTCACCACCGATGACGGACTCGTGCTCTACGACTCGCCGGTCATCTGCGAGTATCTCGACACGCAGCATGGCGGCGCCAAGCTGTTCCCGCCGAACGGCAAGGCGCGCTGGATCGCGCTGCGCCAGCAGGCGCTCGGCGACGGCATCCTCGACGCCGCCATCCTCGGCCGTTACGAGATCCTGCGCCCGAAGGAGTACCAGTGGCAGGACTGGATCGACGCGCAGCTCCGCAAGGTGCGCGGCGCGCTCTCGGCGCTCGAGATGGAGGTCGAGGGTGGCGAGCTCGGTGGGCCGCTGACCATCGGCCAGATCACGGTCGGCTGCGCGCTGGGTTATCTGAGCTTCCGCTATGCGAGCGAGGAGTGGCCCGCCCGGCACCGCCGCCTGGCCGCCTGGTACGAAGAGTTCGCGAAGCGCAAGTCGATGCAGCTCACGGTGCCGCGCGATCCAACGTGAGCGCGACAAAGCGGGCAACGGCCGGCAATCCGGCTAGCGGATCGCGTCGTTGACCCAAGCGATCAGATCGCGCGTCACCTCCTCGCGATTTGTCTCGTTGAAGAGCTCGTGGCGCGCATCGGGGTAGAAGCGGTGCGTGACCCGCTCGAGGCCGGCGTCGCGATAGGCCGAGAGAAGCTGCTCCAGGCTCTTCGTATTGCCGCTCACGGCATCGCGGGTGCCCGCGATGACATAGATGGGAAGAACCTTGGGAATGCGCGCCTGGCGCTCGACGCCTGCTATATCGCCCAGCGCGTCGAGCATGTCGATCCACAGCTGAACCGAGGCGGGAAAGCCGCACAGCGGATCGGCGACATACCTGTCGACCTCGGCCTGATCGCGCGACAGCCAGTCGAAGGGGGTGCGCGCGGGCTCGAAGGGCTTGTTGAAAGCGCCGAAGGAGAACGCCTGAAGCAGCGCGCTCTTGCCGCGCGCGCCGAGGCGCAGCCGCTCGATGCGCGCGATCAGCCGTCCAGCCATGGCGAGCGTCGACGGCTTGCCCCCCGACCCCGACAGCACGACGCCGGCGAGCGCGTCGCCGTGCTCGCTGATGAAATGCTGCGCCATGAACGAGCCCATGGAGTGGCCGATGAGCACGATCGGCACGCCGGGATGATCAGCGGCGATGCCCCGGCTGAGCTGCCATAAATCGTCGACGCATTT
>DASVOY010000288.1:0-3913 GCA_036383115.1 Allostellaceae bacterium | reverse complement strand
CAAAACCCCCGCGAATTTCGGAGCGCACAACTGGAAGTTGAGGCGGTGCCGGGTGTTGCAGGCGGCGTCCCGGGACGATACCCTGCACCCCCTCCCAAGCCGCCTGGAAGCTCCGTGCAGTATATCAGCACCCGCGACGGCCGCTCACGGCCCGAACGCCTTTCCTTCGACGATATGCTGCTCGCCGGGCTGGCGCATGACGGCGGCCTCTATGTGCCAGCGGAGTGGCCGCGCTTCGCCGCCGACGAGATCAGCGCCCTGCGCGGCCGCTCCTATGCCGAGATCGCCGCCCTAGTGACCGCGCCTTTCGTCGGCGACGCCGTCGAGTCGCGGGAGCTGCGGCGCATCGCCGACGCTGCCTATGCCGGCTTCGGCCATCGGGCGGTGGCGCCGTTGAAGCAGCTCGGGCCGGAACTCTGGCTGCTCGAGCTCTTCCACGGGCCGACGCTCGCCTTCAAGGACTACGCCTTGCAGCTCGTCGGGCCGCTCTTCGACCATGCGCTGGCGAAGCGCGGCGAACGGGTCACCATCATAGGCGCCACCTCGGGCGATACGGGCTCGGCGGCGATGGAGGCGTGCCGCGACCGCGCCGCGCTGGACGTGTTCATCCTTTATCCGCAAGGCCGCGTCTCCGAGGTGCAGCGTCGGCAGATGACCACGCTCGCTTCGGCCAACGCGCACGCCGTTGCCATCGAGGGCACGTTCGACGACTGCCAGGACCTGGTGAAGGCGATGTTCGCCGACGCGCCATTCCGGGCGACATTCAACCTCTCGGCCGTGAACTCGATCAACTGGGCGCGCATCATGGCGCAGGTGGTCTACTATTTCGCCGCGGCCGTGGCGCTGGGCGCGCCCGAGCGGAGGGTGGGGTTCAGCGTGCCGACGGGAAATTTCGGCAATGTCTATGCCGCGCATGTGGCGCGGCGCATGGGTCTGCCGATCTCCGAGCTGATCATCGGCACCAATCGCAACGACATCCTGGCGCGCTTCATCAATCAGGGAACGATGACGATCCAAGGCGTCGAGCCGAGCCTGAGCCCGAGCATGGACATCCAGGTCTCGAGCAATTTCGAGCGCCTGCTGTTCGAGATCAAGGAGCGCAACGGCGCCGCCGTGGCCGACGCCATCGCCCGGTTCCGCCAGACCGGCAGCCTGCCGGCGAGCAAGGCCGAGTGGCAGGGAGCGCGGCGGCTCTTCTCGGCCCATCGGGTCGACGACGCGGCGACGCGCGCCACCATCGCCGAGACCTGGCGCAGCACGGGCGAGCTCGTCGATCCGCACAGCGCGGTGGCGCTGGCGGCGGCGCAAGCGGCGCGGCAGGATCGCGCCGCGCCGATGGTCGCGCTCGCCTGCGCGCACCCGGCGAAATTTCCGGATGCGGTCGAGAGCGCGACGGGCCAGCGGCCGAAGCTGCCGCCGCGGCTGGCCGATCTCATGAGCCGGCCGGAGCGGATCGCCGTGCTGCCCAACGATCTGCGCGCGGTCGAGAATTATGTGCGCGCCCATGCGCCGGCCGCAGGCAAAGGAGGCGCAGCATGACTGTGCGCGTGACGACGCTTGATAATGGCATTCGCATCCTCACCGATGCGATGGACAGCGTGGAGACAGTCTCGCTCGGCGTCTGGGTCGATGTCGGGACGCGGCATGAGCCCGCCGAGGTCAACGGCGTCGCCCATCTCCTGGAGCACATGGCCTTCAAGGGCACGGAGCGGCGCTCGGCCCTCGACATTGCCGCCGAGATCGAGGCGGTGGGCGGCCATCTCAACGCCTACACCTCGCGCGAGCACACCGCCTACTACGCCAAAGTGCTGAAGGAGGACATGGCGCTCGCCGTCGACATCCTCGCCGACATCCTGCAGCATTCGGTGTTCGATCCCAAGGAGCTCGAGCGCGAGCGCGCGGTGATACTGCAGGAGATCGGGCAGGCGATCGACACGCCCGACGACATCATCTTCGATCTGTTCCAGGAACGCGCCTTTCCCGACCAGCCGATGGGCCGCCCGGTCCTCGGCCGCACCGAGATCGTCGGCCGCATCGACCGCGACACCGTCGCCGGCTACATGCGCCGCCACTACGCCGCGCCGGGCATGCTGCTCGCCGCCGCGGGGAACATCGACCACGACGCGCTGGTGGCGCTCGCCCGCCGCGCTTTCGTGCACCTGCCGGTGGAGCGCGCCGCACGCAGCGAGCCGGCGCGGTACATGGGCGGCGACCTCCGCGAGGAGCGCGACCTCGAGCAGGTGCATGTCGTGCTGGGCTTTCCGGGGTTCCCCTTTGGCGATCGTGATTACTACGCCGCCTCGGTGGTGTCCTCGGCGCTCGGCGGCGGCATGTCCTCGCGCCTCTTCCAGGAGGTGCGCGAGAAGCGCGGCCTCGCCTACGCCATCTATTCCTTCACCCACGCTTACAGCGACGGCGGCCTTTTCGGCGTCTATGCCGGCACCGGCGAGGAGGAGGTCGAGGAGCTGATGCCGGTGCTGTGCGACGAGATCCGCAAGCTCGGCGACGGGCTCGAGCCCGCCGAGCTCGAGCGGGCGCGGGCGCAGCTCAAGGCCGGGCTGCTGATGTCGCTCGAGAGCACCACCGCCCGCTGCGAGCAGCAAGCGGCGCACATGCTGGTCTTCGGCCAGCCGCTTGATCTCGCGGACATGGTGGCGCGCATCGATGCCGTCGACGCGGCGGCGGTGGCGCGTGTGGCGCGCCGCGTGCGGGCCGCGCCGCCCACCCTGACGGCGCTCGGGCCGATCGGCCGGATCGAGCCCTACCGTCGGATCGCCGAGCGCCTCGGCTGATCCGGCGCGCGAGGGCACCTTGGCTTCCGACATGCTCCGATTTCCGCGGCTTTTCGCCGCCGCGGCGCCGGCGCTGCGTCTTGTCGGTGATCGCGTCATGCTGCGTCCGCCCGAGCGCGCCGACTGGCAGCAATGGTCGGAGCTGCGCGGCGAGTCGCGCCGCTTCCTCACGCCGTGGGAGCCGAGCTGGTCGGCCGACTCGCTGACGCGCACGGCGTTCCGCCGGCGGCTGCAGCGCTATGCCGCCGATTGGCGCGCCGACCAGGGCTACAGCTTCTTTCTCTACCGCCTGCAGGACGGCGCGCTCGTCGGCGGCATCGGCCTCAGCAACATCCGCCGCGGCGTCGCCGAGACCGGCAGCCTCGGCTACTGGATCGGCGAGCGCTATGCGCGGCGCGGTTACATGGCGGGCGGCCTCGCCCTCACCTTGGGATTCGCCTTCGGGCGGCTCAAGCTGCACCGCGTCGAGGCGGCCTGCCTGCCGCATAACGGCCCGAGCCGCGGCTTGCTCTTGAAGACGGGCTTCCGCGAGGAAGGCTATGCGCGGGAGTATCTTTGCATCGACGGCCGCTGGCAGGACCATGTCCTGTTCGGGCTCCTGCGCGACGAATGGGCCGAGCGGGAAGGTCGAGGCTAGACCGCCTCCCCCGTAGCCGTGCTGGCCGCCCGCATTGCTGGATGAAGCACAAGACACGCTATTTGGTGCTGTGATTAGTCCACTGGGCGGTTTCAGGTGATGCAGATCTGCGCGCCGCTTGTAGCGCTTCGACACTGATTTGCAGGTTTCACGTGAAACAGTCCGCCCGCCGCGCGGGCACCCCCGTCGCGCTCGGCGCGCCGTCTTCCGTGGAATGGCGCTGCCCGCGGCTAAGCGGCATCGCCCGCTGCGGCGGCCCCGAGCGGATGCCGGTTTATAGCTCTTTGATGCCGGCGCGGTGCGGGCGGTCAGGCGTGGCCCGCATCGCCCGAAAGGGCGATCGGGTCGATGCCGAGCTTGGCGAGCGCGCGCTGCCACTTGTCCTTGAGATCGTCGTCGAAGACGATCCCCTCGTCGGCCGCCACGTGCAGCCAGCCATTGGCCTGGATTTCGGCGTCGAGCTGCCCCGGGCCCCAGCCGGCAT
>DASVOY010000287.1:0-5184 GCA_036383115.1 Allostellaceae bacterium | reverse complement strand
AGTGGTGACCGAGGGCATCCTGACGCGCCTCATCCAGGACGATCCCGGCCTCGATGGCATCGGCATGGTGATCTTCGACGAGTTCCACGAGCGCAGCCTCGACGCCGATCTCGGCCTCGCGCTCGCGCTGGAGACAAGGCGCCACCTGCGCGAGGACCTGCGACTCTTGGTGATGTCGGCGACGCTCGACGGCGAGCCCGTGGCGCGGCTGCTCGGCGGCGCGCCGGTGGTGACGAGCGTGGGCCGCAGCTTTCCCGTGGCGCTCCGCTATCTCGAGCGGCCCGCGCCCGACCGCGCCGAGGCCGCCGTCGCTACGGCGATCCGGCGCGCCCTCGCCGAGGAGGAAGGCAGCCTGCTGGTCTTCCTGCCGGGCGGCGCCGAGATCCGCCGCGTCGCGCGGCTGCTCGATGGCGCCGAGCTCGGCCCCGAGGTCATCGTCGCGCCGCTCTATGGCGACCTGCCGCAGGACGCGCAGGACGAGGCGATCCGGCCGGCGCCGGAAGGGCGGCGCAAAATCGTGCTCGCCACGCCCATCGCCGAGACCAGCCTGACCATCGAAGGCATCCGCGTCGTCGTCGACAGCGGCCTGATGCGCGCGCCGCGCTTCGAGCCGAGGAGCGGCATGACGCGGCTCAAGACCATGCGCGTCTCGCAAGCCTCGGCCGAGCAGAGGCGCGGCCGCGCTGGCCGCCTCGCCCCCGGCATCTGCTACCGCTTGTGGCGCGAACAGGAGCAGGCGCAGCTCCGTCCCTACAATGCGGCCGAAATTCTCGAGGCCGATCTGGCGCCGCTCGCGCTCGAGCTCGCGCGCTGGGGCGATGACGATCCCGCCACGCTCGCCTGGCTCGATCCGCCGCCTGCGGCCGCCTATGCCCAGGCGCGCGAGCTGCTGCACGCGCTCGGCGCGCTCGACGGCGGCGGGCGCATCACCGCGCATGGGCGCGCGATGGCGACGCTCGGGCTCCACCCGCGGTTGGCGCATATGATGCTCGCCGCACGCAACGAGGGACGCGGCAGGCTGGCGGCCTCGATTGCGGCGCTCCTGGGCGAGCGCGACTTCCTGAAAGCCGCGCCGGGACAGCGCGACGCCGATCTGCGCTGGCGCATCGAGCTCCTGCGCGACCGCGGCCAGGCGCGCGACCTGCCGCGCGGCGTGGCGCTCGACCGCGGCGCGCTCGAGCGCGTGCGGCAGAGTGCGCGCCAGTTCGAGCGCCAGCTCCGCCCGAGCGACGCGGAAGAGCCGGAGCCCGGCGATACCGGCCGCGTGCTGGCGCTGGCCTACCCCGACCGCATCGCGCAGCGCCGTCCCGGCAGCCCCGGCCAGTTCCTGCTGTCGAACGGTCGCGGCGCTGAGTTGCCGCCGGCCGATCCCTTGGCCGCGGCGGAGTTCCTCGCCGTCGCCGACCTCGACGGCGAGCGGCGCGTTGCGCGCATCTTTCTCGCTGCGCCGCTCACGCGCGCCGAGATCGAGGCGGATTTCGCCGACACGATCGAGGCCGTCGAGAACATCGCCTGGGACGACCGGCAGGAGGCGGTGCTGGCGCGCCGGCAGGAGCGGCTCGGCGCGCTGGTGCTGAGCGACGAGCCGCTCGCCGATCCGCCCGCCGAGCGCGTCACCGCCGCGCTCCTCGACGGCATCCGCAGACTCAGCCTTGCCGCGCTGCCCTGGACGCGCGAGGCGGAGGGCCTGCGCCGGCGTGTGCTGTTCCTGCGCGGCCTCGACGGCACGGCGTGGCCCGATCTCGCCGACGCGGCGCTGCTCGCGACGCTCGATCAGTGGCTCGGCCCCTATCTCGGCGGGATCATGCGGCGGGCGCAGCTCGCCCGCATCGATCTCGCCGCCGTGCTGCGCGACCGCCTCACCTGGGAGCAGCAGCAAGCGCTCGACCACCTTGCGCCGACGCATGTGACGGTGCCGAGCGGCTCGCGCCTGCCGATCGACTATGGCGCGGGCGTGGTGCCGGTGCTGGCGGTGCGGCTGCAGGAGCTGTTCGGCGCGCGCGAGACGCCGTCCATCGCGCGCGGGCGGGTGACGCTGCTCCTCCACCTGCTGTCGCCGGCCGGGCGCCCCCTGCAGGTGACGCGCGACCTCGCAGGATTCTGGACAGGGAGCTACCCGGCGGTGAGGAGCGAGATGCGCGGCCGCTACCCGAAGCACCCCTGGCCCGAGGACCCGCTGGCCGCTACGCCCACGGCGCGCGTGAAGCGGCCGGCGCGATAGGGCCCGTGATCGGCGGCCTCCGGCTCACTTATCAAGGCACGCCCCAATCATGAGACAAATGGGAACCGAAAGGTACCATTGCCGTATTTGATAGAGCGATATGGTTCTGGGAGAAGACGATGCGCGTTCTTGTTCCGGCGCTGCTTGCGGCCGGACTGCTGGCGGGCTGCTCCAGCGACGCCAAGATCGTCGCCGGCACGCAGCAAAGCGTGGTCGTTCAGTTCGACGGCAAGGACCTGACGCAGGCGATGGAGCGTGCGACCGCCTATTGCGGCACGCTGGGCAAGCAGGCCTCGCTGCAAGGCGTGGCCGAGAAAAATAACGACAGCATCGCCACCTTCAGCTGCGTATAGCGTCTCCGTGGTCGAACACGGCCCCGCCCTCGGGAAGGGGATAAGGGCCGGCGAAGCCGATGTGCGGTTGCCCAGCTGCAGATCGAGCGCCGTCTGATGCGCCGTACGGTGCGGCGCGGCACGTCACCCGGGATATCGGGGCGGCGGACGCAGCGCCACGGCGTCGGCATGAGCGGAGTAGCATTCGGCGACGCTTCGCCCTATGTTGCGCGGCTTCCGAGGCCACGAGAAACCCGTTCGCCCTTGGTCGTTCTCTTTCCAAGACCCACTTCACCTTGTCACATAGGCTGGCGCCGCGGCATGACGAACCTCGGCAAGATCGCCGGCGGGCCGCGTCCGGGGATGGATGAGCTGACATGGCGCAAACGACCGTGAACGGCCGCGCGGCCGACCTCGACAAGATGCGGCACGGCTTGGTCATCGGCGCGCTCGGCGTCGTCTACGGCGATATCGGCACCTCGCCGCTCTATACCGTGCGCCAATGCTTCCAGTATGTGGGAAGCGTCAGCGACACCTCGGTCTTGGGCGTGCTCTCGCTCATCGCCTGGGCTCTCTTCGTCGTCGTCACGCTCAAATACGTCATCGTCATCATGCGCGCCGACAACCGCGGCGAAGGTGGCATCCTGGCGCTCACCGCGCTGGCGCTTCGCGCCGCCCCCCGCGGCACGCGAGGATACAAGTGGATCCTGGCCGCGGGACTGATCGGCGCTGCGCTCTTCTATGGCGACGGCGTGATCACGCCGGCGATCTCGGTGCTGAGCGCGGTCGAGGGTCTCAAGGTGGCGACGCCGCTCTTTGACCCCTATGTGCTGCCCATCACCGTGGTGCTTCTGGTCGGCCTGTTCCTGCTGCAGCGCCGCGGCACCGCGCTGGTGGGCGACTTCTTTGGACCGGTGATGGGCGTCTGGTTCGTCGTCATCGCCGTTCTCGGCCTGCGCGAGATCATCGACGCCCCGCGCGTCCTGCTCGCCCTCAATCCCTTCTACGGAGTGAACTACCTGGCGGCCGATCCCGGGCGCGGGTTTATCCTGCTCGGCGCCGTCGTGCTGGCCGTCACCGGGGCCGAGGCGCTCTATGCCGACATGGGGCATTTCGGCCCGAGGCCGATCCGCCGCGCCTGGCTCTATTTCGTGTTCCCCGCGCTGCTTCTCAACTATTTCGGGCAAGGCGCCCTGCTGCTGCGCACGCCCGACGCGCTCGAGAACCCGTTCTTCCGGCTGGCGCCGGACTGGGCGCTCTACCCGCTCGTCGTGCTGGCATCGGCGGCGACGATCATCGCCTCGCAGGCGGTGATCTCCGGCGCCTTCTCCATGACCCGGCAGGCGGTGCAGCTCGGCTACTTGCCGCGGCTCGAGATACGGCACACCTCCGAGCAGGAGATCGGCCAGATCTTCGTGCCAGCGGTCAACCGGATCCTGCTGGCGGCGGTGGTGGCGGTGGTCCTGAGCTTCCGCTCCTCGGACAATCTCGGCGCCGCCTACGGCATCGCCGTCACCGGCACGATGACCATCACCACGGTGCTCGCCCTCATCTACATGTACGGCATCCGCCACTGGCATCCCGGCGCGGCGGCGATGCTCTTCGGCTTCTTCCTCACCGTCGACCTCGCCTTCTTCGCCGCCAACATGCTGAAGATCCACGAAGGCGGCTGGTTCCCGCTGGCCGTCGCCACGGTCATCTATACCGTCATGTCGACGTGGCGGACCGGCCGGCAGGCGCTCACGCAGGAGCGCGACCGCGGCGCCCTGCCGGTCGACGCCTTCCTCGCCACGCTGCGGCCCGGCCATCCGCCGCGCGTGCCCGGCACGGCCGTCTTCACCACCGCCAATGTCCGCAACGTGCCCAACGCGCTGCTCCACAACCTCAAGCACAACAAGGTCCTGCACGAGCGGGTCGTGCTCATGACGGTGCAGACCGCGGACATTCCCCATGTAAGCGAGGACCAGCGGCTCGAGCTGCGCCACCTCGAGGAGAACTTCCACACCATCACACTGCATTACGGATTCGCAGACCAGCCCAACATCCCGCGCGCGCTCGCGCAATGCCGCGCCATGCAATTCCGCTTCAACCTGCTGGAAACCTCGTTTTTTGTCGGGCGCGAGAAGATCGTCGCCGGCAAGCGGACCCGCGTGTCGCGCTGGCGCAAGGAGCTTTTCATCTTCATGTCCAACATGATGCTGGACGCGACCGAGTTCTTCCGCATCCCCACCAACCGGGTCATCGAGCTCGGCGGCCAGATCGAGATCTAGGGGCTAGCCGCAGATCCTGCGCAACCGCTGGTGCATGCTTCAAATGTTCGCGCGTCGTGTCCCGTGAGCGAACTTTGTGCCCGTCTTTCCGTTGGCTGCTTTAGCACCGGGCATTGCCAGCCGGTGCTGCACGGTTAATGAGGAACAAGCTATGCCCTTCGACGGTACCGGCTATGAAGGCCGAATCGAGACCATCGACAAAATGGACAAGGTCATCGATCTGCTGGCTCGCGAGGACCGCTGGTGCAAGCAGCAGCTGCGGTCCTATGACGGGCGGCGCTGCATTCTTGGCGCGATGATGGCTGCCGATGCGACCATCGTGCTCAAGGAGCCGATCCTCCTGGCGATCAAGCAGGTGACC
>DASVOY010000286.1:0-3738 GCA_036383115.1 Allostellaceae bacterium | reverse complement strand
AGGCGACGGGTGCTGTCAAGGAAAGCGCCGACCGGCGCAACTTCACCCCTCACCCTCCCTCGCTTCGCTACGGGTCCCCTCTCCCACAGGCGGAGAGGGAAAAAATGCCTCGCGTCCCGGGACGATTCTCGGCTGGCTCACTGTGAAGCGCCGGCGCACTTCCATGTAGGCGGGAGTGATGCAGAACGGCCTCCACATGACCCACTCGATAGAGCACTCGGACGCAGAGATGTAGGTTTCACGTGAAACATTCCGCCGCCGGCCGGCGCGTGCCGCCATGCGCCGGCGCGGTTTTCCGCGGCGCGGCCCGGCCCTACCGCCGCGACCCTCGGCGCATCCCGATCAGGTTCCGGACCGCACGTCTGTAGCTCTTTTCCGTGAGGGGGCGTTCATGTGGACGGCATACGCACTAACGCGGCCGCGTGTGCGCGATCCCCGGCGCCGGCTCGACCAGGACGATGCGGAAGGGGTGCTCGGCGCCGCCGGGCTCGCGCACACTCAGGAGTTCACCCTCGCGGAAGACGCGCTCGGCGAAGCGCAGGATGGGCTCGTCGTCATCCTCGCCGGGATCGTACGAGAAGAACCAGCGGTCGCCCTCGCGCTGGATCTCGCCGACGGAATCGTCGCCGCCTTCCCAGAAGCGATGGACCGTGCAGAGCTGCGGCGCCCGCTCATAGCTCTTGAGATCGATCCGCCCGTTGGCATCCAGCGGCAGGATGAATTCGTAGCCGTGCCGATTGCTGCCGTCGGGGTATCCGGGGCTTCGCGCCAGCTCGATCCGCACCCGCATCCAGGTCATGCGCCACCTCCCTTGCCAAGGCCAACAGCGATTCACGCCCGCTCATTCCCGGGGCGGCAACCCCCGGGCGGATCGGCTACGCGCGACTAGCGCGTCGGTTGAAAACTGCGCCGCGGTTCCTCGACGCCCTCAGGGTCCTGGTGGATCATCACCTCGGCATGGGGAAAGGCGGCGAGGATGTCCGCTTCGACCGCATCGGAGATGCGGTGCGCGTCCTTGAGCGTGAGGTTGCCGTCCATCTCGAGGTGGATCTGCACGAAGGCGTCGGGGCCGGCGGCGCGCGTGCGCAAATCGTGCACCGCCTTCACCTGCGGATGCGCCAGCGCAATCTTCCGGATGCGGGCGCGGGCGTCGTCGGGCAGCTCCTGGTCCATGAGCTGGACGACCGCCTTCCGCGCCACCTGCCAGGCGCCGTAGATGATCCACAGTCCGATGGCGATGCCGAAGATCGGGTCGACATAGACCCACCCGAGCCGGCTCGTTGCCAGCAGCGAGACGATGACCGCGCCGTTGAGGATGAGGTCGGAGCGGTAGTGCAGCTCGTCGGCGCTCACCACCAGCGAGCCCGTGCGTTTGATGATCGAGCGCTGATACCGCACCAGGACGAGGGTCACGATGATGGCGAAGACCATGACGGCGACGCCGATGCCGGTGTTCGTCACCGGTGCCGGCGACAGCAGGTGCTGCAGCCCCTGGATCAGCAGCAGCACCGCGGAGCCGGTGATGAAGGCGGCCTGGCCGAGGCTCGCCAGCGGCTCGGCCTTGCCATGGCCGAAGCGGTGCTCGCGGTCGGCGGGGGTCAGCGCCTGGTGAATGGCGACGAGGTTCACGAGCGAGGCGGCAGCGTCGAGCAGCGAATCGAGCAGGCTCGACAGCAGGCTCACCGAATCGGTCAGGAGCCAGGCGGCGAGCTTGACAAGCACCATGACGCCGGCGACGGCGATCGAGGCGTAGGTGGCTCGGCGCATCAGCGCGCCCGCCCGCTCCGGCGTCTCCGGCGTGGCGCGCACCGCCGTCATGGGAAGAGCCGCTCGCTGCGCCAGCCGGCGCCGTCGCGGATGTAGACGACACGGTCGTGCAGGCGGAACGGGCGGTCCTGCCAGAACTCGATCCGGGCCGGCACGACGCGATGGCCCGACCAGTGCGGCGGGCGGGGGATCGGCCCGGCGCCGAAGCGCTTCTCGATGGCGGCAAAGCGCTCCTCGAGCGCGGCGCGGCTCGCCACCGGGCGCGACTGGTCGGAAGCCCAGGCGCCGATCTGGCTCTGGCGCGGCCGGGTGGCGAAATAGGCATCGGCCTCGGCGGCGGTGACCGGCTCGGCCCTACCTTCGATGCGCACCTGGCGCAGCAGCGACTTCCAATGGAAGCAGAGCGCGACCCGCGGATTGGCGGCGATCTCGTCGCCCTTGCGGCTCGCGAGGTTGGTGTAGAAGACGAAGCCCCGCTCGTCGACGCCCTTGAGCAGGATCATCCGCGCCGAGGGCGCGCCTTCGGGCGTCGCCGTCGCCACGGTCATGGCGTTGGCGTCGCGCGGCTCGTTCGCCTGTGCCTCGGCGAACCAGCGGGCGAACTCGTCCAAAGGCTCGCTATAGGGAATGGTGCTCACGGAATCCTCGCGCGCGGCGGCGCCACCGCCTAACCATAGACCGAACCGTGGTTTTTTCCATCTCCCCGGGGGGCGTTGCCCCGAGCGGCCGATCGGGTCAAGATGTGGCCAATGAGGGCTTTGCGCTCCGGAGTATCGGACGTTTGTGATGAAGGATCCCTATGCCGTCCTTGGCCTCTCGCGGGAGGCGTCGGAGGATGACATCAAGAAGGCCTATCGGCGGCTGGCGAAGAAGCTCCACCCGGATCTCAGCCCGGGCAACCGCGCCGCCGAGCAGCAGTTCAAGGAGGTCACCGCCGCCTATGACCTGCTGTCCGATCCGGCCAAGCGGGCGCGCTTCGACCGCGGCGAGATCGATGCCGGCGGCGGCGAGCGCGGGGCCGGGTTCCGTGCCCAGGGCGCCCGCGCCTATCGCCGCGCCACCGGCAACAATTTCTCCTTCGACGAGATCATCGCCGAGCTGCTGGGTCGCGGCCGCCGCGGCGCCGGCCCCCATGCCGAGGAGCGCGTCGCCGAGGCCATGGCGGCGCAGAAGCTCCGCCTCGACTTCGTCGAGGCGGCGCTCGGCGGCAAGCGGCGCGTCGCGCTGTCCGATGGGCGCGAGGTCGAGATCACCGTGCCCGCCGGCGTCGACAGCGGCCAGACCTTGCGCCTGCGCGGCCAGGGCATGGGCGGCGATGTCCATCTCGAGATCGAGGTCGAGACGCACCCCGTCTTCCAACGCAAGCGGCACGACATCCATGTCGAGCTGCCGGTGACGCTGGTCGAGGCGGTGCTCGGCGGCACGGTCACGGTGCCGACGCTGCATGGCAGCGTCGCCCTCAAGGTGCCGCGCGGCTCCAATAGCGGCTCGACCTTGCGGCTCAGGGGCAAGGGCATCGCCGGGCCGGACGGCCGGGCGGGCGACCAGTACGTCAAGCTGCGCGTCGTGCTGCCCGACCCGCCCGACCCCGAGCTGACCGCCTTCCTCGAGCGCTGGGGCCAGAAGCGCGCCTACGATGTCCGCGGCAAGGCGGGGACGTCCTGATCCTCTAGGGCCGGCGGTGGCGGTTGGGGAACGGCGCGACCGGGGCGCCGGGGCCGACCAGTTCGGCGAGCGACAAGGCCAGCGCGTCCTTCTCGGCCCAGGCGATGCGCTGTATCGCCGAGGCGATGCGCGCCTGCCAGGGCTCGTTGCCCTCCTCGCGCAGGCTGGTGGCGAGCGGCAATCCGAGCGCACGATAGAGATCCATCAAGGTCACGCCCTCGAGCGAGCGCGCCAGTACCCAGCCGCCATCCGCCGCCGCGGCGACGAAGCCGGCGTTGCGCAGCAAGGTCAGGTCATCGTCCACGG
>DASVOY010000285.1:0-4143 GCA_036383115.1 Allostellaceae bacterium | reverse complement strand
GGTAGCAGGAAGTCGAAGAGGCCGGACTGCTCCGTCGATGTCGTGGAGGCGACGGTGATGAAGCGCTCCTCCGCACCGGCGCGCGGACCGATGAGGGCGAAGAAAAGAGCGGCGGCGAGCAAAGCCGCCCGGCGGGTCATGTCCATGAAAACCTCCTCAACGGATGCCGCGCGCTGCGGCGTGGCCTGCGGCATGCGCGACGGCATTGACGGCGAGCGTCAGTGTCAGCAGCACGAGGCCAAGGCCGAGCGCGAGAGCGAGGTCGCCCTTGCTCGTCTCGAGCGCGATCGCGGTGGTCATGGTGCGGGTCACGCCGGCGATGTTGCCGCCGACGATGATGATGGCGCCGACTTCGGCGCTGGCGCGGCCGAAGCCCGCGAGCACGGCGGTGGCGAGGCTCACCCGTGCGTCCCAGAGCAGCGTCGGAATGGCGCGCGCCGCGCCGGCGCCCAAGGAGCGGAGCTGGTCGCGATACTCGCGCCAGAGGTCCTCGATCACCTGGCGCGTCAGCGCGGCGATGATCGGCGTCACCAGGAAGGTCTGCGCCGCCACCATCGCGGCGGGCGTGAAGAGGATGCCGAAGCGCCCGAGCGGCCCGGCGCGCGACAGCAGCAGATAGATCAGGAGCCCCGCCACGACCGGCGGGAAGCCCATCATGGCGTCGAGCACGACGATGACGGCGCCGCGCCCGGGAAAGCGCGCCAGCGCCAGCGCTGCGACTAGGGGCAGGCCCAGCAGCGCCGCGAACACCACCGCCGTCAGGCTGACGCGCAGCGACAGCAGCACGATGGCAATGAGCGCGGGGTCGCGCGTCAGGATCAGATGCCCTGCCGTCGAGAAAGCGTCGGCGAGATCGCCCATCGTTCTTCGAGCTCGTTGTCCGCACGCATTATGGTCCGATCCTGCGGCCGATCTCCACGGTCATGTCGTTAGCGCCGGTGGAGAACGGCATGATCCGAATCGGCATTTCCGGTTGGCTCTATCCCTCCTGGCGCGGGACCTTCTACCCGAAGGGCCTGCCATATCGCCGCGAGCTCGAATACACCAGCCGCGTCTTCAACTCGATCGAGATCAACGGCACCTTCTACTCGATGAAATCGCCCGCCAGCTTCCGCCGCTGGCGCACGGAGACGCCGGAGGATTTCGTCTTCGCGCTGAAGGGCTCCCGCTACATCACGCACATGAAGAAGCTCGGCGACGTCGAGCCGGCGCTCGCCAATTTCTTTGCCCAGGGTGTGCTCGCGCTGGGCGCGAAGCTGGGGCCGATCCTGTGGCAGTTGCCGGCCTGGATGCCCTTCGACGAGGCCAGGATCGAGCGCTTCCTCGCCCTTCTGCCGCGCGACACGGCCGAAGCAGCCCGATTTGCCAAGCGCCGCGACCGGAAGATCATGAAAGGCCGCGCCCTGCTCGAGGCCGAGGGCGAGTGGCGGATCCGCCATGCGCTCGAGGTCCGGCATGAGAGCTTTCGCGACAAGCGCTTCATTACCCTGCTGCGCCGGTCCGGGGTCGCCCTCGTCGTGTCGGACGCGCCGCAATGGCCGCGATTCGAGGATGTGACCGCCGATTTCGTCTACCTCCGGCTGCACGGGGCGGAGGAAGTCTATGCCAGCGGCTATGACGACGATGCCCTCGACTTCTGGGCGGCACGGGTGCGCCGCTGGACAGCGGGCGGCGAGCCCGACGACGTTCATCGCTTCGGTCCCCCAGCCCGCACTAGTAAAACGCGCGACGCCTACGTCTATTTCGACAATGACGCGAAGGTGCGGGCCCCCGGCGATGCGCTTGGCCTCGCGCATCGGCTCGGCGTGGCCGTTAACCAGTCCGCCGGTCCGCCCGATCTTCGCCCCAGGGTGCGCTCTGCCAGCCGGGAATAGTCGATATGTGGCGCCTGGAACTATTTCAGGCTTCCCATACGGCGCAATAACCACCATATTCCCTGCCTGGAATCTTGATCGCCGGTCTGCGAGAGACCGGAGAAAACACCGGAAAAGTGCACGAGACTTCAAGTATGCGGGCCAATTTTGCTGGCGCCGAGGCGCTCGACCGGCAGCCAGCCCTGGACGAGGCGAGCCAAGCGGGTCGCCCGGACAGCCACCAAGAGCAACAGCGGCATCCCTCGCCCGAGGCATCCGGCGAGCCAGCCGTAGTGCGCGGCAACCTGGCGCAGGTCGATCTCGGCCATTCGGCCGACCCGCTGCGCCGTTACCTGCAAGAGATCGCCGCGGCCGACCTTTTGTCGCGCGAGCAGGAAGTTGCGCTCGCCCAGCGCATCGAGGCCGGTCAGGCCGCGGTGCTGGGCGCCCTACAGCGCAGCCCGCTGCTGCGCAAGGCCATCGCCACCTGGACGCAGGGGCTGCGCGCGGGCACTGTGCCGCTGCGCGACATCATCGACCTCGCCGGGACCCAGGCCAAGATCGCCGCCGGCGCCAAGCCGGCCGAGCGGCCGGCCGCGGCGGCGGCGGGACTGGATGAGGAGAGCGCACCGCTGGTGGCGCTCGAAACCGAGCTTCTGCGCCCGGTCCTCCGCGCCTTCGACCGCGCACGCAAGAGCCGGAGCCCGGCCGCGCTGGGCCAGGCGCTCAGCAGTATCGTCCTGCACCCCGACCGCATCGAGGAGCTGGTCCTGCGGCTGAAGGAGCTCAACCGCCGGATCATCGAGCGCGAGGGCCGTCTGGTGCGGCTCGTCGACCATGCTCGACTCGACCGCAGGCTGTTCCTCGAGAGCTACACCAAGGCAGCCAGCCCGCGCGGCTGGTACGCGTCGGTGGCGCGCCGGCAGAGCGCGCCCTGGCCGAACTTCCGCCGCCGCCACGGCGAGGCGGTCCATGCCCTTATCGAGGAGCTGGAGACGGCCTGCCGCGAAACCGGCCAGACGCTCCCTGGCTTCCGCGCCCTCGTCGCCGAGCTGCAGCGCGGCGCGCGCGAGGCCGAGCGCGCCAAACAGGAGATGATTCAGGCCAATCTCCGCCTGGTCGCGTGGATCGCGCGGCGCCACGTCAATCGCGGGCTGCCGCTCATGGACCTGATCCAGGAGGGCAATATCGGGTTGATGCGCGCGGTGGAGAAGTTCGACTGGCGGCGCGGCTACAAGTTTTCCACCTACGCGACCTGGTGGATCCGTCAGGCCTGCACCCGGGCGCTCGTCGACCAGGGACACCTGATCCGGATCCCCTCGCACATGACCGACGAGGCGCGGCGGGTGATGCGCGCGCAGCATCAGCTGCTGGCCGAGCTTGGGCGCGACCCCAACGAGGCCGAGCTGGCGGCCAGGCTGGGTGTACCCACGTCTCGGGTTCGAGCCGTGCTCGAGTTGGTGCGCGATCCCGTGAGCCTCGATGCGCCCTTGGGCGAAGATGGGGACGCCACGATCGGCGACCTCGTCGCCGACGAGGCCGCGGTGACGCCGCACGAGGCGGCGGCTCAGGCCGAGCTGCGTGCCGCCACCGATGACGCGCTGTCGCGGCTGACTCCGCGCGAGGCCGACATCCTGCGCCTGCGCTTCGGCGTCGGCCAGGCCGGCGAGCACACGCTCGAGGAGGTCGGCCGCAAGTACCAGGTGACGCGCGAGCGCATCCGCCAGATCGAGGCGAAGGCGCTCAAGAAGCTGGCCCAGCGCACCCACGGCCGCACGCTCGCGAGCTTCGTCGAGCGCTGAGCTCGCGGCGTCTCGCCGAGAGAACAAGGGCCCCGCCAATCAGCGGGGCTCTTTTCCTGTCATAAGCGAGAGTGTTCGCGTCATACGCGGCACCGCGGTATAATTGCACCGATGAGTCATCAATGGATCGTTGCCGGCGACATCCCGGCGTGAGCGCCGCCATGTCTCCTGCTATCCGCCGCGGTCTCCTCGTCTTTCTTGCCGGCCTGGCGCTCATCGCCGCCGCCTTCGCCTTCGATTACTGGTGGATCGGCCCGCTCGGCGGCGACAGCGGCGTCGTCAATGTCGCGGTCGGCGGGCCATTCACGCTGGTCGATCAGAACGGCACCGTGCGCCATGACAGCGATTTCCGTGGCACGCTGATGCTGGTCTATTTCGGCTACACCTTCTGTCCGGATGCCTGCCCTACCGCTTTGCAGACGATGACCGCCGCTATGGACGATCTTGGCGACGCGGCAAAGCAAGTGCAGCCCATCTTCATCACCGTC
>DASVOY010000284.1:0-6439 GCA_036383115.1 Allostellaceae bacterium | reverse complement strand
CCTCGACCTTCCATCTGGGCCATCCCGAGCGAGCCTGGCGGGCCCTGTCGGAATGGCGCTCCTCCTGGCTCTCGCGTGAAGGCGTGGCGGCACTCGCGACATATGCGCCGGCGGGCGTTTTCGCCGGCGGCTGGATCTATTTCGGCGCGGTGTGGGCTGTTTGCGCTCTCCTCACTGCGCTGGGCGCCCTCGCGACCGTCATCTGCACTGCTTACATCTATCGCTCGCTGAGGCCGATCCAGCGCTGGCACAATGGCTGGGTGCTGCCCAACTACCTGGCGCTGGCGGCGATGACGGGGGCGCTCTGGCTTGCGGCGCTTGTCGCCCTGTTCGGGCTGGACCAGCCGCTGGTCGCCTCGGTCGCGCTCGCCGCTGTCGCCATCGCGGCGGCGCTCAAGCTGGGATATTGGCGCTTCATCGACGCCACGGCGAGCATCAGCAGCGCGGCCACGGCCACCGGGCTCGGCGGCTTCGGCGAGGTGCGGCTCTTCGAGGCGCCGCATACCAGCGACAACTATCTCCTGAAGGAGATGGGCTTTCGCGTCGCCCGGAAGCACGCGGCGAAGCTGCGGCGCATCGCCCTGGTCGCCGGTTTCGCACTGCCCTTCCTGCTGACGCTGCTCGGCATTGCGCTGGGCGGCTGGTCCGGCGCCGCGGCGGCGCTCATCGCCGCCACGCTCGGCCAGATCGGCGTCCTCGTCGAGCGGTGGCTTTTCTTCGCCGAGGCGAAGCACACGGTCATGCTCTACTACGGCGCCGACCGCGCTTGATGGGTCAGAAGGATTGCGTCTGCCCCGGCGTCATGACGATGACCTTGGTCCTCGGTGCCTTGCCGAGCGCCTGGATGTACTCCTGCGGCGTCCCCTTGAGTTGCGGGATCGTGCCGTAGTGGATCGGGATGGCGTATTTCGGGTTGATCATCGTGGTGGCGAGCGCGGCCTCCTTCGGGTCCATGACGAAGTGGCCGCCGATCGGGACCAGGATCAGATCGGGCCGGTAGTACTGTCCGATCAGCTTCATGTCGCCGAACACGTTGGTGTCGCCCATGTGATAGATGGTGAAGCCGTTCTCGAGCTTGATGACGAAGCCGACCGGCTCGCCGCCGATATGAACCTCGCGTTTCTTGCTGTCGGGGTTCGTGTAGATGAACTCCGAGGAATGGTCGGCGCGCACCTCGCTGATCTTGATGTCGGGACCGAGCGGCGTGATGGTCCCGCCCTTGCCCATGCGCGGCGCCTCCTCCGGCGTCAAGATGCCCAGCTCCCATAACGTGTCGGCCAGCCCCGCAGGGCCCCACATCTGGATGTGCTGCTTCTTGACGATGGTGGCCGCGTCGCCGAAATGATCGCCATGGCCATGGCTCACCAGGACGATGTCGAGCTTGCCGAGCTTATCGAGGTCCTTCCACTCCGATGGCGTCTTCGGGTTCTGGGTGATGAAGGGATCGATCAGGATGTTCTTGCCGCCGGGCGTGGTCACGCGGAACGCCGACTGACCGAGCCAGAGCAGCTGCACCTTGCCGCCCTCCGCGCGCGCCGGAGCGCCGGCGGCAAGAACGACGCACAAGGCCAGCACGAACGCTAGAAAGCGCAATTTCATCATGTCCCTCCCCGACGCCGCCCTGCCGCCCGAATGGGGCCGGCCGGCTCGGATTATCCCGCATGATGATATTAGACTGTCAACCGGCCGCCGAGGTCAGCCCATCACATAACCGTCATCGACGGGCTTTCCAGTTGCGTGCCGTGGTGTTACCCATGGACGCGTACGCATGAACCAGTTGCCCGGGAGCGTTCTCCTTGTCCGATGAACTCCTCTTCGAGATCCGTGACGGCATCGCGCGTGTCACCTTCAACCGCCCGCAGGCGCGCAACGCGCTGACCTTCGACATGTATGAGCGGCTGGCCGATGCGTGCGGCAAGGTCAATGCCGACCGCTCGGTCAAGGCCATGCTGCTGACCGGCGCCGGCGACAAGGCGTTCGCCGCCGGCACCGACATCTCGCAGTTCCGCGCCTTCAACACGCCGGAGGACGCGCTCGCCTACGAGTCGCGGATCGACCGGGTCGTCGGCGCGGTCGAGGAGTGCCGCGTGCCGACCATTGCCGCCATTGCCGGCGCCTGCACGGGCGGCGGTGCGGGGATCGCCGCCGCCTGCGACTTGCGCATCGCCGCCGGGAACGCCAAGTTCGGCTTCCCCATCGCACGCACGCTGGGCAACTGCCTCTCCATGGGCAACCTCTCGCGGCTCGCCGCGCTCATCGGCATCGCGCGGGCCAAGGAAATCATCTTCACCGCGCGCCTCGTCGAGGCGCCGGAGGCGCTGAGCCTCGGCCTCGTCAGCGAGGTGGCGGCCGACCACGCCCAGCTCATGGCGCGCGCCGAGGAGCTGGCGAAGCTGGTGGCGGGGCACGCGCCGCTGACGCTGCAGGCGACCAAGGAGGCGCTGCGCCGCCTCCGCCCCAAGCTCCCGGCGTCCGAGGGCGAGGACCTCATTCTCATGTGCTACATGAGCAAGGATTTCCGCGAAGGCATGGACGCCTTCCTCAACAAGCGCCCGCCGCAATGGCGGGGGGAGTAGCACGCCGTCACTCCCAAGCTGCTGCCGCGGCGTGCTGAAGGAACCGGGGCGCCCGCAACGGGAGGTGCGCCGTTTTCTCCTTCACGATCTTATCCATCACGTTTTCCGACTTCGTCAGCAACATGATGCCGTCGCCGGTCAGTTCGACAACATCGACCGAATGGGACGATGTCGTCAGGTGATTCGCCTCGTCGACGATGTCCTCGGACTCCCGGCTGGTGATGCGCGCGGTCGTGCCGTCACGGCCGATGGCGATATCGACGATCTTGCGCTCGTGGCGATAGCTTTTCACCGTGGCCGAGAGCGCCTCGAGCGACTCCATGAACTCCGCCACGCTCACTATCTTCGGACCGCCAAGCTGCTCGGCAGCATCGGTCGATGTCAGGGTCCAGTCGCTCGCGAGGTAGAGCAGCAGAGCGTCGGCCTCCTGGTGTTCGAAGAGCCAATCCAGCCGGTCGATGAACTGGGCGACGAAATCGCGATCGAGCTTGGCCTTCAGACGCTCTTTCGACTCGTAGGTGCGCCAGATACCGTCCTGCTTCGCGAAGGTGAAGTCATGCGAGCTGCCGGCGGGCTGGCTTGCGGTGATGACGGCAGCATCGTAATTCGCGCGCTCCGCATCGACGACAAGCTGCTGCCAGATCTCATCGACTTCCTTGCGCAGCGCCGCTGCATCGGCCCCGGGAATCTTGGATCGGTATTTGAGCGCCAGCACGGGCCGTCCCTGGCCCGACGTCATCGGCCCGACGGCAAGGATCTCCACGGACTTGCCGGAACCCAGTGTGAAGGGCTCGCCAGCAACAGCGGGGCACGTGGTCGCGAGAAGGACCACGAGCGCAAGACTCCTGATGGAATGCAGCCTCATTCGATGCCCCTCGGTTTGCGCCGGGAGCCGAAATGTAGGGACTCTGGCTTAACTGACGGTTACCGCCCGCCCCGCCCTACTCCGCCGCCACCGCACGGCGGCCAAGGCGCCGGAGACAGTGGTCGATCCACTGCTTGGTCAGCTTCTCCTGCACCGCGTTCTGGCCGAGGCGCTCGTGCAGCACGCCGAAATCGACGCGGTCGAGCGGCTGGTCCTGGTTGAAGCAGGAGAACACCACCGTCTCCACGCCGGTCGCCGGGTCGGTCTGCACCTGCAGGCACTGGGCGCAGATCTCCTTCATCATGCATTGCATCGGCGAGTTGATCGAAGCGATGCCAACATGGCCCGGCTTGAGATAGGGCGCGAGAACCGTGCGCCGCGCCAACGACACCGCCTTCATCATCATGTCCGAGCCGATAACGATGAGCCGGTCGACGGTGTCGAGCGGGATCGGCGCGCCGCCGAGCTTCCCGGCGCCATAGGCCGCCATCGCCTCGACGATGTTGCCGACGAAGGCGCAGTCCTGCTTCCGTGTCGGCCTGAAGCCGGGCGCCTCGTCGCAGCACCACACGACGACATCCGCCGCAGTCTCGATCTCTGCGACCTTGTAGCGGTCCTGCAGCTTCTTGTAGCCCGCGAAATACAGCACCTTGGAGCCGTTCCGCCGCAGCGCGTCGCCGATCGAGAGCAGCACGGCGTTGCCGAGGCCGCCGCCCACCAGCGCCACGGTCTCGCCCGCAGGCGTCTCGGTCGGCGTGCCGGTCGGGCCCATCAGGATCACCGGCTCGCCCGGCTTCAATAGCATGCAGAGATCGGACGAGCCGCCCATCTCCAGCACGATGGTCGACAGCAGCCCCTTGTCGCGATCGACCCAGGCACCGGTGAGGGCGAGACCCTCCATCGCCAGCGTCGTGCCGTCGATGTGTTCGGCCTGCGTCTCGTAATTCTGCAGGCGATAGAACTGTCCCGGCTGGAAGGCGCGTGCCGCCATGGGCGCGCGCACCACCACCTCGACAATGCTCGGCGTCAGCCGCTCGACCCGGTCGACCGTGGCGCGCAGCTCGTCATTGAGCCGCGCCACCAGATCGGCCGGATTGGGCTGGCGCGCCGGCCGCTTCGCCAGCATGCGGCTGACGATCGGGTAGCCCTGCTTCGCGCCGCCCATCGCCTTCACCACGTTGCCGGCGAAGGAGGGATGCAGATCGCCGAAGAAGCTGATGGCGCGGCCGTCGGGCCTGAGGCTCATCAGCACCTGTACCGTCTCCGGCTTGGCGACGCGCTCGGGCTTCGCCGGGCGGCCCGCCTCGTCATAGGCCTGGAAGTAGCGGCCATCGAGCGTGACGTTCGCGGGGTCCTCGCGGCCGAGCACGGTGTTGGGCTGCGTGCCGGCGGCGACCAGGATGGTACGCGCCGGCAAGGTCAGCATCCCGCCGGTGGCGACGAGCTTGCCCAGGCCATCGTCGATGCGATGGCGCGACAGCGTCAACGCCGCGGCATGGCCGTGCTCGTCGACCTCGACCGCCTCGGGCGCGACCAGCTCGGCGAAGCGGATGCCCTCCTCCATCGCCTTCGCTACCTCCTCATGGTTGAGGGTGTAGCTCGGCGCGTCGATGAGACGGCGGCGATAGGCGATGGTGACCCCGCCCCAGCTGTTGAGCAGGTCGATGAGGCGCGGCGCGCGCCCCTCGCGCGCGGCCAGGGCGCGCTCGGCGCGGATGGCGCGGGCATGGGCGATGAATTCGTCGGCCTCGGCGCTCTCCTCCGCATCCCACCCGGCGCGCACCGCCGCCTCGCCGCGCTCGGCGATGAGCGCCTCGTAGCGGCTCAGGAATTTCTCGACCTGCACGGGGTAGTAGGCGAGCGATTCCGTCGCGGTGTCGATGGCGGTGAGGCCGCCGCCGATCACCACCACGGGGAGCCGCACCGTGAGGTTGGCGACGCTGTCGGTCTTGGCGGCGCCGGTCAATTGCAGCGCCATGAGGAAATCCGAAGCCTGGCGCACGCCGCGCGCGAGCCCGTTCTTCATCGGGATCACCGTCGGCTTGCCGGCGCCGGCGCAGAGCGCGATATGGTCGAAGCCCAGCTCGAAGGCGCTGTCGATGCCGAGCGTGCCGCCGAAGCGCACGCCGCCGAACATGGCGAACTCGGCGCGGCGCTCGAGCAGGAGACGCACGAGCTTGAGAAAATTCTTGTCCCAGCGCACGGTGATGCCGTATTCGGCGACGCCGCCGAAGCCGGCCATCACGCGGTCGTCGAGCGATTCGGCGAGTGCCGCAACGTCGCGCACGGGGCGGAACGGCCGCCGCTCGCCGCGCGGCCCGACGCCGGCGACATCCTCCGCCACCGGCTCGATCTTGAGCCCGTCGATGCCGACCACCGTGTGGCCGTCATTCATCAAATGATGCGCGAGCGTGAACCCGGCCGGGCCCAACCCCACCACCAGCACCTTGTAGCCGCTCGCCGGCTTGGGCAGCGGCCGGCGGAAGTCGAGCGGGTTCCAGCGCGTCAGCAGCCCATAGATCTCGAAGCCCCAGGGCAGGCCGAGAACATCCTTGAGGGTGCGCGTCTCGACCTGGGGGATGTCCACCGGCTCCTGCTTCTGATAGATGCAGGCCTTCATGCAGTCGTTGCAGATGCGGTGCCCGGTGGCGGCGCACATCGGGTTGTCGACGGCGACGACGGCGAGCGCGCCGACGCTGTTGCCGCGCGCCTTTACCACGTTCATCTCCGAGATCTTCTCGTCGAGCGGGCAGCCGGGCAGCGGAATGCCGAGCGGATTCGGCGTGACCTTGCCGTCCTTGTCGCGCAGCCCCTTCGAGCACGAGTCCTTGTCGCGCTCGTGGCACAGCACGCAGTAGTGCGTCTCGCTCAGCACCTCGCGCGCGTTCCAGCGCGCGTCGGTCAGCTTGAAACCGTCGCGGCGGCGCAGGGTGGCGTCGGGACCGATCATCGCCTCGGGCAGATCGGCGCGCGGACGCTGCACCTGCACGAGGTTCAT